>DATBQC010000608.1:0-3099 GCA_036561065.1 Methylobacter sp.
AAAACCATTACGCAAATAATAGGTTAAGCCTCCCTCACGTTTGGCTACATCGTTACCTTGATAAAAAGCTTCCAGCGTTTTAATTTCCGCCGCCCGTTCAATCAATAAGCGTTCTCTTGCTTGCAAAGGCTTAGCTATAAAGGCTTCCACGGCAACGCGGCTAAAACGTAAGAACAGCACCTGAAAACCATGGCGTATTCGCGCATGTTCAATAGCCTCGTCCACATCCGAATGCAGCAAGGTTTTGCGTACTTCCTCAGTTTCCCAGAGCAAACTTTGCGTTTTACGGGCAATTTGATCAATCAAAGCTTGCAATGCCAAAGCGAGTTGATCGGTTAATTCAGTTTCAAATTTTTTCTGGATTTCCCGAAATAACTCTTCCCGAATCTTATAATTACCTTCGCGGGGATCGGGCATTGAAATAGTACCGCCCGCTGTATAAATGCGTTTTAGCTCATCAGGCTTTGCAGTGTCGAGATTTGTCAGTAACGTTTCAATTTTCTCATCATAAGCCGCGTGCAAAGCAAGCAGCTCTGCATGGTCTGAACCTGCAGCATCAGCTTCTTGACGGCCTTGAATGACTTCGGCATACCAGCCATCAAAATCTTTTTTAATGCGTTGCCATTCACGTCCCCACCAACGATTAAACTCTCTGCCAAGCAAATCATCTCCCTGAGGATCGGTTTCTTCATATCCGCCATAAATGGGATCCAGCTTGAGCAAAATTTCATTGGCAATTTGACGAATTGCATTAACCAAGGCATCGCAACGCCTTTCCAATACACCGGCGCGTTCATTATCGATGTAAAAGTTAATCGACTCTTTCAAGATGTCCATGCCATCAGTAATGCCCAGTTTTTTGATCTTGGCTTTATCATCGGCGCTTTTAGTGCGTCTACGCGTATCTTCGGAAGGAATGCCAAACTCTACCAAATGGGCGCGGGCACAAACCGGGATCATTCGGCGTTCTGGAACTGACGGCCAATAACTACGATGCTTGTCGTAGGTATCTTTGAAGTCGATTTGGTCATCCATCGCGTCGGCTTGGGTGAGTACCACAAATACCTTATCCGAGACCTTGACACTGGGGTCTTCGGAGTCGGCAATAAGCAACATTTCCTTTTCCGGGCCGGTAATTGAAGGCTGCTTCATTTCCTTTGCATAAATAATGGCATCGCAATTTTTCAGTCGCTCAATGGCCTGTTCGGCATGCATTAAAATACCGGAGTTAAAGCCCGGCACATCATGAAAAACAATGTCACGGTCGCTACGCAAGCGCACTGTTTTTAACTGGATACGTTTGATCGCTAAAGATTGCGCACGATTTTTAAATACGGCCGACTGCAATTGATCGCTGACTTCGCCTATATCGACAAATGCTTGGCTAAAGCCGTTCTTTTGTTTAGAAAACTCTAAAATCTGGCTTAGGTGTTTTTCGGTATCATCAAAATCTTCTTGAATCTCTTTGCGCTCGCGATCGCCTAAGATACCCTTTAGCACGTCACGACGTTGTATTTGTAACTTGCTGATTTCTTCTTTGGTGTAGTATTGAATAAAAAGCTTTTGATCTTGTTCGGTTTGTGCCGACCAAATTTCGGTACTGGTAAATGTGCAACGTTCTCGTGCGGAAGGCAGGATTTCTTGTTGTAACCAGGCATTAAGTAAGGCGCTTTTTCCGGCTTTTTCCAAACCGATGACAGCCACCTCAAAACGATTGGCGTGTAGCCTTTCTAACAGGCGTTGCAAACGCGGCCTTTCAATATTGAGTTGTCTTAGTAAATCAGAAGGAATATCCACGCCGGTTTTATTAGCCAACGTAAGCAGCTTATCGGCCAGCACCGACGTTTTTTCCAGCCTGACCAATTGTTGCTGACAGGTTTCTAACCAAGAAGTCATAAGTGTTCCAAAACTATAATCGAAAATGTGGCTATTCTACCGCAATGTCGCCCCAAGTGTCTGAGCAAAAATAAATTTCCAACAAAAAAACACCCTAGTTATGAATATTAAAAACTCGCTACCCTTCTAAATTAGAACTCGGCATACCACTTCTTTGCTCCCGTATTGTTCTAACTTCTGCGTCCACCCCATTTTTCATCTTTAATGATTACACGAATATTTACAATGCATGACTTGCCTTCCGGCTCGTCGCGACTAAATGGGATGAAACAGTGGATTACTTAAACTTAATTAGAAGAACAGAAATACAGTCCTCCGAAATAGTATCGGATCACTGCTAAAATAACATTGGATGCTTCCTACGGGCTACCCAACGAATGATGCTGAATGGCTGGGACGGTCACGCAATAGTGTTCGTGATTGTTAGAAGAATACACAAAAAGCTAAAGTTGGCGCGATGAGCGTCATATCCCGTCCGCCTGTCAGTAAATAGAGTGGGCAAAAAAGCTTGCCCACCCTCCTCTACCCTACTTAAAAACTAAACCACCCCGACCCAAATGAAGTGGCAAAAACAAGACTGACGATGGTCATCAATTTGATCAGAATATTTAAAGACGGGCCGCTGGTGTCTTTAAACGGATCGCCGACCGTGTCGCCGACTACCGCAGCTTTATGGGAATCGGAACCCTTACCGCCGTATTGCCCTGTTTCTATCCATTTTTTCGCATTGTCCCAGGCGCCGCCTGCATTCGCCATCATCACCGCCAGCAGGAAGCCGGAAGACATGGTACCGACCAGCATGCCAGCGAGGGCTTCTTTACCCAAAACATGCCCCACAACGATTGGCACAACAACCGCCAATGCACCGGGCAAGATCATTTCACGCAACGCGCTTTCGGTGCTGATGCCAACGCAGGTCGCATAATCCGGCTTTCCGGTGCCATCCATCAAACCTGGAATCTCACGGAACTGACGACGCACTTCAACGACAATCTCATGAGCCGCTTTGCCCACTGCCATCATGGTCAGTGCGGAAAACAAATACGGCATCATCGCGCCAATAAGAATGCCCGGCAGCATCGTAGGCCCGAGGATATTCAAATTGTCGATTTTTGCGGCCGTCACATAGGCGGCCAATAAGGCCAACGCCGTCAACACCGCAGAACCAATTGCAAAGCCTTTGCCGGTAGCGGCGGTGGTATT
>DATBQC010000609.1:0-7511 GCA_036561065.1 Methylobacter sp.
CCATATTATTGAGAGCATCCGCATGGTTTAAATCAAAGTTATCTGGATATTTTATGGCTAAATCTTTGAAAATATTTAAAGCTTGTCTTGTGTGTAGTTCAGCTTCTTCAAAGCGGCCAATAACTCTTAAGCGATTCCCTAAATTAACAAGAGAACATGCGTAATGTTGTGCAAAGTATCCAGGTTGTTTAGCTGCCAGTGAACGAAACAGTTCTTCAGCCTTCTGCGCATACGGAAGAGCCAACTCATCTTGCCCCATTTGAGCCGTCCGATTTGCTAAATTGTTCAATGCGTCTGCGTAAGCTCCAACCTTCCTTGAATCCTGAGGATGTTTTTCCTTTTGTATCCTCGTAGAATCCGCTTTCGCTCGCACAACATGCAGTGCCAGCTTAGCCAGATAAACGGATTGCTTAGGTAAAGCAAGCAATAACACGCCAACAGCATGTTGCTGATCTCTTGGAATTAGTTGTTCAAAAGCACTACAAGCCGCTTCTGCCAAAGGCTCGCCTGTTTCCTGACCGACTTTAATAATTGCCGATACCGAGCTGGTAAAGTGCTGTCGCAAACAGTCGGTCAGTTGGCTTTGCAATTCCGGGCGGCGGCTTGCTGCGCGGGTGAGTACGGTGAGCGCATGACAGCGGCGCAGATCGCCAGCAGTTTTATCCAAAGCAAAGCTAAGTTGTGCTTCGCCGCTATCGCTAGCAGTGGTGAGATTACGGGCGACCAGGGCTTCGCCTAACAAGTCCGGGCGTAGCGGTTGCAAGCCTTGACGACCTGGGTAAAGCGGGCACAGAGCGCGAAATAGTCGATTGCAATCGGCTTTAGTTAACACGCTACCGCCGCTCTGTTCGTAAGCTGTCCAGGCTTCTTTTTCGGTGTTCAGTTCGCCGCATAGCGTGGCAAGGGTCAGTAAATGGCTGATGGCGCGTTCGCCGTCGCTAAGGTTTAACTGATGCGCCAGCCGCTGCCAATAGCGCTCTTCGTGCCGTAACAATGCATCGGTGAGTCCGTTAGCGGTGTCAGCTTGTTCGCCGTGCAGTGCCAACAGCGCTGCCATTTGCAGGTACAACGGGTTGGCAAAATGTTCGGCTGCTAAGTTGGGCGTAAGGGTGGACTGGCGGTTAAAGTCTGAAATATCCAGACGCTGTGCATACGCTGCCAGCGCGGCTGTATAAGCCTGTTCGCGGTCGGCCAGTTTTTGATGCAAAGCGGACAAAGGATAAGGGCCTGAACAGGCGCTGCCCGCAAAAATTTTCTCGCAGCTTGGATAGTCGGTCGCCAAACGCTCAAACCAGTCACCGCTGGAACGGGCAATTAAAGCTACGCGCACTCGGCAGGGGCTGTGTTTTTGCGCCGTTTCCAGCACGGCAACCAGTTGGTCGCGGCGGGTTTCGGCGTAATCAATGGCAATAAACAAGGTCTTATCTTGCGATAAAAGCCCAGCAATGCGGCGTTTAATCTCGGCGGCATCGGCATTGGCGTTGAGAAATCCGGCTTGCCATTGCCCGGTTTTATTCAGGCGTTGGCAAGTTTCCAGCAGCAAGCGGGTTTTGCCGATGCCGCCCGCGCCGATATGCAGCTGCACGGCAATGGGAAAGCCTTTTTCGTCGTTCGCCCATGACATGAGTTTTGTAACCTTTTCTTCCCGTGCCGGATGGAAAGCAACACAGGCTTCTTCGGCGCGTAGCAATTGGCTCTCTGCGTAGCCCAATCCAAGCTCCCAGCCGGGTGTAGGGATGGCGATAAAATCATTGTCGGTTTCATCAGGAGCTGTTGCTGCTGGCAATTGGGGTATTTGGGGGATTTCTGGGTTGGGTGCAGTGAGCAGATTTTCCCAGCCGATGGCTTTAGCGAAATTTTCGGCGCAATGTTTTGGAGTAAATTTTGCTGACAGATACTCACGTAGCCATAAGGCACTGTCTTTGGCTTGTTTAGGGTTTGCGGAAATTTCTTTAACCGCATTGGTCATTGCTTGCAAATCATCAAGCTGATAATAAGGATCAATTTCGCTGCCACCAACGTTAACGGTTTTGACACAGCCCTTAGCCGCTCCATGCAATGTATCTTGCAATAATTGCATAAGGCCGCTTTCTTTTCCCAAAATCAGCGGTACACCCGCAGCTATTGCTTCCCAACCGACTAAGCCAAAACCTTCGTGCCAGGACGGCATGAGGGCTACGCTGGCACTGCTTAATTCGTCAAAAATTTCCTGGCGGTTTTCCGAATAGGGCAAGGGATGAAGCTCCAGCACGGCACCTGCTTGTTGCTCTGCAAATAGGCGAAGTTCGCCTTCACCATCTTCAGCTACACCGAATAATTTGATGCGCGGGCGATTATCGCGAAGCATAGCGGGTGCGCCAGAATCGTTAACTGCATGTTTATAGGCTTGGGCAATGGCGGCAACCCCCAGCTTGGTTTGCTTAATACGGTCGGTTTCTGGATTTAAGCGCCCAAACAGTACGGCAGTCAATTTATTGGACAATGGTTTTGGATCGATGTTGGGCAAACCGGGAATCAGCATGTGCGTTGAACTCAAACCAAACCAGTCATCCAACGCATCGCGTAACAGTGGCCCTACGGCAAGACGGACGTTTGCGGCTTGAAATATCTCTTTTTGTTCTTTTGTTTTGGTTTGAGCTTTTGCGGCCGAACCACTTTTGTAAGATTCATAGGCAGCATAAGACATGTGGTGAATAACTGCCGAACGGGAGTTTGTTTTCTGTGCCCCTGCTACGGCGGCTGCGCCCGTAAATAAGTCATGTCCCAGCCACACCGCTTGGTTGTAATCAATCTTTTTCGTTTCAAGCAAACTGATAATTTCAGCGGCGTGGCTTTGTTCAAGTTTTTCGCCCGTGGGCGGCTTTTCGAAGGGAATGAGTGTTACCAATGAATCTTGAGCCTCTTTGACGTCTTTAGTTTCGGCGGTAGGCACTACGCAGAATATCTGCACATGTTTTCCGAATGCGCCGCCGAAGCCGCGTAAAAAGTCGTAGTTGAAGCTGTTGATGCCGCCGTGTTTGGGCCCCCATCCGGTGGCTAGTGCGATTAATGTTGGCCTGTTCATTGTAGTGTTGTTCTTTAATATGGGTGTAAGTAGCTTAGCCGTTTTAGGTTGATGGTAAAGCAATTTACGAGATTTCGTTGGATTTTTTGCTAGGGTATAAATGGGGGGCTAAAGGGAGCTGGGTCAGTCTCGTAGATACTGTCTTGAACGTCAACTTTAAATCGCAGAAGTAAATTCGCTGGCCTATTCGTGCGTTTTGTTTTTAACACGGGTTCCCATCAGGTAGTCGAACCAGGGCCAGGTCACACAACAGTTTGCGGCGCAGTTGCCGCCGAGACGGTGATCGAAATGTCAGCGTAAGTGCTGTTTGGCCCACGTTGGGTTAAGGTGAGCCTTGCGATGCTTGTAGCAATAAAGCATCAAGGATGCGTACACCGTGCAGGTAAACAGGGGAAATAGTATCAACAGCAGCACGTGCAACTGCACAATGCCAGCCAGCATCGCTAACTCCTTAGTTTGGGCGTTCCATGTCGTTAACATCAACGACTGGTAACCCGGATCGAGCATCGCGTTTTTGGCGCAAACAAGAAATCTATGGGGGCAGTGTCGTTGATTATTGAACCGCATGTAAACAAGAATGGTGGGGGGTGTCCCCGAAACCTCAGTTCGTGGAATCAATGATGTCAGCGTCCAAGATTTTCAGCCTTGGTGTCTATACTAAGCACAACCTATCTGCTATCTGAGTTTTATGCTTGGCGTGGTACTTTAGCACCCGGTAAGTACTAAAAGGCATCTAAATATGAATATCATTCCTGTTCAGGAGATCAAGCGGCGCGGGATTTTCGCAGTGGACGATCTCGTTACCTTACCAAAGGTGAGATCCATGTAATCTGAAACAATCAGCCGCATACGAGGTACTTCTTGAGGCTCGCTATCAGGCGTTATTGGGGGCAGAGGACGAGGCGTACATGGCGCCGGTAGGGTACAAAACGAGGTACAGCAGAGGATCTCTTAAGGAACTAGGTGGAAGGCTGAGATATGTACACTCTCGTCTGAACTGCTGGCTTTACTCGCGGTCAGGAAATTTCTCAAGCAGCACCCGAATTGAGGGGGAAGTTTGCCACGATTCTCAGTCATCAGCAGCGCGTCCCTTTCGGCCGCACACCAAGTACTACCTGCTTGGTGGTAAGCTAAAGGGTGTGCTAGCAATCAGCGTTACCTCAAATTATATCTAACCCTAACCCCACTGCTTTTGGATAAAGAAATAATCCTGCTTGATGTCGGCTGCATCGCTAAAAGGGCATGAGCGAGGTCAGTTCTAACGATCCAACAAATGCATGCCATTATAAACAATCAAACTGGGTATTCCGGCACATGAGTTTTCAAAGTATGGCGAATCTCATCCTAATCCTGGGGCTACAGATCAATTTCGGGCATGTTGCTTTTAATATTCATTTCTTGCCGACACAATTAATATGCATAGCCCTCATTTAATTAAGAGGACTGGTATCGCAAGGCGGCGAATCAGGGTCACTGTCGAAGATTTAGAAAAAGCAGGAAGTAGAAGGTGGCACTCGCCACTCTCCATTACGTCTTTTTCAAAGTTTGCCGCATCTCCGACAGCGGCATGCTGATGTGATAACCTTGGGCGTAATTAATGCCCATATCTTTGAGCGCCTCCCAAATGTCCTGGTTCTCGACAAATTCGGCGACGGTAAGAATGCCGATGTCTTGGCACAGGCGGGACAAGTTATGCACCAAGGCATAATCGACTTTAGAGTTCAGTATGTTACGTACAAACGCGCCGTCAATTTTGACGTATTCAAAATGCAATTCGCGCAAATAATGGAATGAGTTGTAGCCTGTACCAAAATCGTCCAGCGCAAAGGCAAACCCTTTGCGACGCAGATTGGTCAGAAATCGGCGCATGTTGGTCATATCGCCGATTGCATCGCGTTCCAGCAATTCAAATACGATACTTTCGGGGGGAAGTTGCAGTTGCTGGCAGAGTTCTTCGGCGTAACCTAAAATGCCGCGGCCTTGAATCTCCTGAACCGATAGGTTAATAAAGATTTTCGCATGTGCTTCCGGACGGTTGGCGTCCATGCAAGCGCGCTTGGCGGCAAACGAGTTGTTGATCATCGCGAGGTCAAGCTCGCGTGCCAAGCCGTATTTGTCAATGGTTTCGATAAATGTCGCCGCCGACGTCGTCTCGCCGGTTGGGGATTTGAGCCGAGCCAGCGTTTCAAAGGCATAGAGCTCGCCGGTTTGGCAGTTCACGATTGATTGATAATAGGGAATAATGCGGCCTTCTTTCAATGCCTCGCGTAGGTTTTCCGCATTGTCACGGGTCTCGCGAATACTGACGCGCTGTTCCGTGGCATCAAAGGTGCAGACGCTGTCTTTGCCCATGTCTTTGGCTTTGTACATGGCGACATCGACCCCTTCCAGTAGCGCATCAATGGTTAGTCCATCAACGGGATAGCTGCTTACGCCGATGGAAACGGTTAAATGAAAACGGTTGCCTTGGGCTGAGGTAATGGCCATTTCCCGTAGTGCTTCCCCCACTTTTTCGGCAACTATCCGGGCGCCTTTGGGGCCGGTTTCGGTCAGGATAATGGCAAATTCATCCCCGCCGATACGGGCGCACAAATCGCCGTTGCGCGTATGTTCAAGCAGTACTGTGGCGATTGAACACAGCGCGGTATCGCCGGTGGGATGTCCGTAGGAATCGTTAATGTCTTTAAAGTCGTCCAGGTCAAGCATCAATATGCTGAACTCATGCTTGTGGCGCTCGGAACGGCCGATTTCGTAATTTAAAATATCGTTAAATTGACGGCGGTTATGCAGCCCGGTAAGGGGGTCATGCACGGAGTAGTATTCGAGTTCCAACAGTGTACGCGATAATACCTTGCTGGATCCCACCACCATAACCATGACCGCGAGTATCGCACGGATCACGCTGGCTTCCTGCGCTGACAGATTGTTTTCAGCGGCGTAAGCGACCCCTAATAGACCAGCTAAATTGGTCGAATGATCGGGTACCGGCACACTGATCATGCTAATATCCAGATCCGGTTTGATTTCGGCCCCGCAATTAATATTGAATTCTTCGATATCCAACGGTGCATCGGCGGGCAACCCAATGCTTTGCAGCATCTGATGACTCAGCAAGCCGCGCGCTTGCTCACGCACCTCGTCTGAGCATTGGCCCAGATAATACAAGTACAGCGATAAGCCATGTTCTTCGGCAAAGGCGATATAAAAAAAGTTAAATGGAAAAATGGCGTAAAAATCCGCCAGAATTTCCTGGACAAACTCTTTCCATTGCGAAATGTGTTCATGCGACAGGATAATGTGTTCCAACACCTGACTTTGCCGTTCCAGTAAGTCTTTTTCAATCAAAACCGAAGACAGTACATGCAAGGTTTGATTAAACTCAAGCAACAGGTTTTTGATATGCTGATCATTAGCTGTCCACTGCTCACTGCGTTGATGGAAGAGCAAGTCAAGGCTGCGATCCAGCCGGGTGCAGGTATTAATAATGTGCGAAATCGTCGGAATCATGGCAATCATGGTGCCGGAGTCACCGGAAGCCATGGTGGACATAGCCGCCATCAAATTACTGATAATCTCTTGATGCACATTATGATTGAGTTCGGATATGCCTGCTGCAGAGCGCTGAGTACGTGTCTGGTTTTCCAGGATTGCGGCAATTTGGCTGATAATATTGAGGCGTAAAGCCTCTAGATGATTGGACGGCGGTAAGTTACTCATGCTCAATCCTCTTTAGGAAAGCGTCCACCGGGCTGCATCAAATCAATGCCGCATTGCAGGTCTTTGAGCCAGCTTAGGAAATCCTGCACCGCAGCGCCCCGGTATATCGGCCCGTGCTGCGGGGCAATCATGTCAATGTCCAGATCAGCGATCGTTTCTAACCAACAGCGTATCGCCTTGTTGGAGCACATGTAGCGACGGTGAAATCCTTTGATATAGGGAATGTGGGCGGAAAAATCGTCTACAAACGCATCATTTTTATCATTGGGCAGCATGGCCGCGCCGATGTCGCCGGTGAACAGGATTTTAGAAATCGGGTCGTAGACATTGATTTGACCTTCGGAATGCAAAAAATGCGCAGGGACGACTTTTAGTTTAAAACCGGGGGCCGGTTCGCAGTCCATACCTTCGTTGGGCACGCCGACAAATCGGCCCATGTCTTTTAAACCGTAATGGGGCAAAAAGCGTATCCAGATGCTGGAAACATAAACGGGCGAGCGGCACAGCTCCAGCCAGGTTGACAGGCCGCCGACGATGTCAGGATCCTGGTGCGACAGGAAAATACCTTTGATTTGCTCGGGGCCCATATAACGCAACATTTCCGCCAACACGCGAGGCATAACCCCAAATCCGCCCGGATCAAGCAACACTCCGTTATTATGATGGGTGATCAGGTACTGGTTGGATCGTACCCCGTCTTCTTCGCCCGGCTCACTCTCGTTGAGCAGAA
>DATBQC010000610.1:0-1529 GCA_036561065.1 Methylobacter sp.
GCGGAAATGCACTTCATCGATTTCATGCCTTACTGGAACGTGCCTTACAGCATTATAAAAAATGAAATATTGCCCAAATTAATCCAAGACAAGAATTATCTTAATAAAGAAAACATGGAGCTGGTTTCTGTTTTTCGCGACGGAGAAAAACCTACCGCCCTTAACGAAGAAGCAATGAATCTGCTCAAAGAAGGAAAATTAAGGGTCAGGCAGCGGCCTGGCGGAAAGAATGCGTTAGGCAGAGTGAAATTTATTTTCCCCAACAAGGATGATGTGTATTTGCATGACACCCCCGCCAACGCCTTGTTTAGCAAATCACGGCGGGATTTCAGTCATGGTTGCGTGCGGGTGGCGAACCCTGAAAAATTGGCTGAGTTTGCGCTTAAAAACCAGGATGACTGGAACCCCGAGACTATACAACTCGCCATGAGCACGCCCAAAACGCAGCGCGTCATCTTGAAAAAGCCAATACCCGTGCTGTTTTTTTATATCACCGCTTTTTTCGACCAAAATGATAATCTGGAGTTTTATCCTGACATTTATGGACATGACGCTGTATTGCTGGGGGCTCTGAGTAAGCCTGATGACCTGTCTGATCAGTCGCTTTTCATCAGCACCAATGGCACACCGGAAGCGACAATCAAATAGAAGATTTTACTGTAAAGATGAATCGTAATGGCGATTGCCAACGACTGAAAGCTTTTACTCATCACGAGCGGCTGCATGGATACAGCAGCAATTGCCGAGACACGAAGACCAAACTTCGTGTCTTTATGTCTAAATAGAACCTAACCAGCCCAGGTTCTTACGCTGCCGGTATCCAAATGCACAAAATCGGATCTATCGTAATAACCGACGCCGCCACGTTGCATGGACAGCGCTGCATCTCTGATCCTTCTGGTGTCTAAACCTTCAATGCGTATATCAATCGCCCTACCCTGCATGTGCAGGCTATTTTTGGCGACACCATCACTGTGTTTGCGTAAGTCGGCATTGGTGGCCGGCGAACGATACCCGGAAACGATATGAAACGGTTTTCTGACCTCAAGAGTATGTTTTAAATCATACAACTGATCCAACAGTGCCGGATCGATCGGGTGAACGCTACCGTCATGGTAGTCACGAAACAGATGATTGATTTCGTGGAGTGCGTCTGTGATATAACGACCCTGTTCGAAATAAGTCAGCTTTAACTGGTCACCGGTATGGGTGTTATGGAAAGCAAGCACCTTTTGTGCGGGCGAGTTCCGATCAAATACATTATAAGTATCTGTATTGTGATAACTATCTATCTTATGCGGGAACTTGTTTGAGGACAAATGATGATGCAGCGTGTCATGAACACGCGTTTTAAAACTGGCCGAATGTGGGCCAAGCACTGTATGCGAAGCTATATGTTTGACTTTAGCATTTGCGGTTCCGATACCTCCTACCATTATCAGGGAACCATAAGCCATATTTTTCAGAAACTTGCGTCGTGTTGAAATAATATCACTTTCATTCATAGTCTGTTCTACTCGTGCTCATGC
>DATBQC010000611.1:0-1633 GCA_036561065.1 Methylobacter sp.
CAATGAACTTCGTGTCTGAAGGGTCAGTATCGGTTATCACCCATCCGAGAATGCCTGGTGATATATCGATAATGTTTGTATGAAGCCCACGTGCTCTTACAATCGCTTTTTCAGTTTCAGAAAACTGAACGAGCAGGTCGATGATATAGAGCTGATTTATGCCGTGTTTACCGTAGGTTTTCTGTTTGTGTTCAATGCTCACGCGCATGGCCCGCTCCTTTTTATCAAAGAAAAGCCCAAGCCTAAAACCTGTCAAGACGCATTTTTAATAAAAGCGTTGATTCGGCGTTCGACGTACTCTCGATGAATCACTTGAGCCCTGCCCCGTCTACGTATGACCTGTGGAGATGCTGGGTGGAGAGCCAAGGGTGGGGGCTCCGTTTTGATGAGGGTTGTCTTGGCTCCTGTGGTCACATAGGCCGTGTACGGTTCTAGGGCCGTCAATTCCTCTGCCTTCAAATGAAAGGTTTTGGAGAGGCGGTCGGCGTCATCGCCGCCGATCTGAAAGGCGATAATGGTACCCACCGTGCCGAGCATGGCATCTGCGAGGTCTTGCGGGAGCTGTGAGATGTATTGGTGGCTCAATGTGAGGGAAATGCCGAATTTTCGTATGCCACTTACCATCTCATTGAAGCCGTGGAAGTTGTGGAACTCGTCAACGTAGACATGGAAAGGAGTGCGGTTGTCTTTTCTCTGAAGTGCGGCGAGGTGCAGCGAGGAAATAAGAAGGGAGCCTATGAGTGAAGATTTTTGAATACCTAGATCACCCTGTCTCAATGAAGCTATAAATATCTTTTTGTTATCCATCATGTCCGCAAAGGACAGACGTGATGTAGGCTGCCCGATAATGTTTCTAATGGATGGATCAGTAATAAGCTGACCTATTTTATTAAGTGTAGAGAGAGTGCGTTCTCTCTGTTCTTTTTCGGGCATATGTTTTTGAAAATCGGTTACCCAAAAATTCCGGACAGCGGGATCGCGAACATGTCCGAGAACACGGGCTCGATATGTTTTTGAAGTCATAAGAAATTTTAAACCGACTAAGGTGCCATCGGGGAAGTCTAAAAGTGCAGCGGCTCCCGAGTACAAAAACATCTCCAGTTGCGGCCCCCAAGAATTACCCCAAATCGCTTTGAAGCAGTCTACGACTGACGATGCAACGAACGGTCGCCGGTCAATCGGAACATTGTCGAAAATGTTAAACCCAATAGGGTAGTCGTGATCCGAGGGGTCGAATAACACGACATCCTTTCTGCGCTTCGGAGGAATGAGTGCAAGTACCGCTTCGGCCAAATCTCCATGCGGATCAAAAAGTGCAAGGCCGTTTCCGGCGCGAATGTCTTGAAGAATTGTGTTTTGCAGAAATGTGCTTTTGCCGACGCCAGTTTTTCCGATAATCCAAAAATGTCTCGCGCGATCTCTTTCCTCAATCGAAAAGATCGGCCGCGATGTTCGCTTCCGTTTGTGATCGTAGTGTGGAAAGCGTAAGCGACCGAGATGCATGTATCAAGGGAAGCGTCCCACGACCAAGCATCCTTATGCCTGAGGAGAATGGGAGTGAGTGCGCTTCCATTGGCACAGGGCAAACGACACTGCGCCGTAAAGAGCTGTCTGTGTACAGTATAGCCTCTGT
>DATBQC010000612.1:0-1736 GCA_036561065.1 Methylobacter sp.
GACCAATACAAATCTTGCACACGTCTTGGGTAACAACAAAGAATTCACAGCAAGTGATCTAGGGGATGATGGCAAGATCAATGACCAAACAGAAACAAAAGTTTATCACCTTACTATCGATGTTCATGGCAAGAAGTTGCGAACTCATTCGATTGTGTGGTCACCTGTCACAGCACCAGCTAAACGAAAATTGTGCTACGACCAAGAAAAGAAAAGCAAGGCTTGTCTCAATACGTCCGGTGATTACCCCTATGAACGTGCTAGCTTGAATTCTAAGTTGAAAGATTCCCTAGTAAATGACTGTTTATCTGATGCTGTAATTTATGCTGGTGACTTGAGGGATAAGATTCAGAACCAAGTTAAGATAGCTCTGCTTCAAAGTTTGGGTGATGGGGATGCAAACAAAACCCTTGATGCACTTGTAGCAAAAGCAGAAGTTGAAACAAAACCGCTGTTCTTCATTTCAGAGAGTCTTGGCAGTAAAGTGCTCTTTGATACCCTGCTTATAATGAAAAATGAAGGAGGGGCAATGGCAAGGGTCGTTGAGCGAACGCTGGACAGGACAATGCAGGTGTTCATGGGGGCGAACCAAATTCCACTGCTTTCCCTCGCCCTCGATTACGTGCCAACGTCGGCAGCCAGCCACAAGAAGAGTCCAGCGTTTCAGATTTTCGAAGACCCGCTTGACGCACTAGGCAATGAATACAATACCGTAAAAAAACGTCAAGGGGCATTATCTACGCATGGGCAACCCGACGCCTTACAAGTAATCGCCTTTACTGATCCCGACGACTTGTTGTCATATCCTCTAAAAGGAAGTGATCAGGATGGTAAAAAAAGCTACAAACTTACCGACGTCGTAGTATCAAATGCTAGCACTTGGTTTGGATTCTTGGAAAATCCGTTAAAAGCACACACGGATTATCTAAATAACCCTGCAGTGCAACGACTCGTTGCTTGCGGGTATCCAGAGTGGTCTAAATGTGAATGAATACCTGTTGTGAAAGAAAGGTAGTTGCTTGCCACAATGCGCTCAAGCTGGGCGCGTCCAAAAGTGGCATGGTTTGATTAGTTCGTTAGGCGTAAATAAGTTTACTTTTGGAGAATGCCATGCAAAAAATGCTATTCCTTATTTTTCTTCTATTAACTGGGTGTGCAGATAATCCAATCAAGGCTTCAACATCGTCAGAAAGTGATTCGCCTTCGCTATCCTCTAGTCCATCGCCAGAAATTAATTCTGTATTACAAAAGACCGAAAAATTAGAAGCAACAACCAATAAGTGCGCTACCGAACCATTTTCCGCCTTCACATCAAATCGAGAGGCAATAAAATTTCCAGCTTCTGGAAAATTCGTACTAGAAAGTCACTTGGCTACTAATTCCGACTCATTTTCTGGAGGTAGATTGTTCCCACGTACTGTAACTGAGAATATCCAAGTGCATTTGGACAATAGTTGCCATGAGCTTAAAAAAATCAATGCAAACATAGACTGCGCTGCAGTGTATAAAACAAGATATCACAATGAGTGGACTCCACCTGAACATGGTAAGGCTGGGCAAGGTTCTGTTGGAGATGTAAAGCCTACGATTCAAGAAGAAATGTACAGCGGAAATATGATGTGGGCACCAGGTAAAAAGCCTGCCGCTGGAACAAAATTTCTTGCTTCCTTCAACGGAAAAACCGTCGTTTTTGTTATGGGTTATGAAACCGGTCCCAACGACTCAAGGTGGCTCGG
>DATBQC010000613.1:0-4146 GCA_036561065.1 Methylobacter sp.
CTGATCGCCTGGCAGCGGTCCCTCGGTTGGCGGCCGTGGCGGCTTGCCGCCAGCCTTCTCGCCCGTGGCTGCCGTCTTGGCCGCACGCGCCGCGAGTTTGGCTTCATGCTCGGCCTGCTCTCGCGCGTAACGCTCCCTGGCCCGCGCTTCGATCTTCGCTCGCGCTTCGGCGATCTTGCGCAAAGACGCCGATGCAAACATTCATTGACGCCCTGCCGCACGCGCGCGAAAAATCAGGTCAGCTTCACGCCGGCGCGGAAAGCCACGCCGCCTGAAGCGACAACGGCCAGCTCACGCCGTCTGTCAGATTGAGTATCAACTTGTAAAGCTTGGAGCCGGCGCCAATCGGTCTGCGAAACGGACATGGATTTTCCCTTGCGCATCGCACAGACTCGAACGCGCCGCGAAAAACGGGAATCCCAAAAGGGACTCAACTGTCAGATTTGATCCACTAGCCCGGCGCAAAAACGCCGCTCAAGTGAAGCTGATGACTGGTTCAACACGCCACCCTGACAAGTGGCGCCTCTGCGAGACACAACAACGACGATGTGATCGCGCATGCAAATGAAACAGAGGTAATAGATGTGTGGTATTGCCGGATTTTGGCTTTCTAATACAAATGCCACCTGTGACTTACGAAACATCGTCGTTCGGATGGCTGATACGCTTGAACATCGGGGTCCGGACGGATCGGGATCATGGCATGACGCCAAAGCAGGCATTGCTTTCGGGCATCGTCGCTTATCAATAATTGACCTTTCATCGGCCGGCAGTCAGCCAATGCTGTCCGCCAGTGGGCATTACGTCATTACCTTTAATGGCGAAATTTATAATCACATAGATTTACGAGCAGAGCTGCTTAGTGTCGGTTGTGTCGTGAATTGGCGGGGCCACTCCGACACCGAAACATTGTGTGCTTGTTTCGAGCATTGGGGAATAGAGACAACGCTAACGAAAGCTGTTGGCATGTTTGCGATCGCCATATGGGATACCTGCAATCGCAAACTCCACTTGGCGCGCGACCGGTTTGGGGAAAAGCCTCTCTACTATGGCTGGGTGAAGGGAACCTCTGAAAGTGGCCCCGTATTTGTGTTCGGTTCGGAACTGAAAGCATTGCGCGTGTTCCCTGGGTTTAATAATCAGGTTTCTCGTGAGGCGCTCGCGCTGTATTTTCGTTTCATGTATATACCGGCTCCTTGGAGTATTTATGAAGGGGTGTTTAAGCTTGAGCCCGGTTGTTTGCTGACAATTTCTGGACACATTCCGGCCGCACCAAATGCCTTCGTTCGTCCAGACTACCAGGACGGCTTAATGACGCTTAAGCGTTGGTGGTCGCTGGCGAAAGTAGTTGAAATAGGTGTGGCCAACGCATTTATCGACGAGGCTGAGGCTCTCTATTCACTAGAAGAGTCCTTACAACGGAGTGTAACGTGGCAGTCGTTCGCGGACGTTCCATTGGGAGTATTCTTATCTGGCGGGATTGATTCTTCTTTAATCGCGGCGCTAATGCAAAAGCAATCGATTCGGCAGATTCGAAGTTTCACTGTCGGATTTGAGGACGCTAACTTTGATGAATCGATGTCTGCGCGGAAAGTCGCACAGCATCTTGGTACCGACCATAGTGAGATATTTGTTTCATCTGCCGATGCGCGCAGTGTAATACCTCGGTTAGCAGCCATTTATGACGAACCATTTGCAGACTCATCGCAAGTGCCTACGCATCTTTTGTGCAGAGCCGCGCGAAGCGAGGTAACCGTGATTCTTTCGGGCGATGCGGGGGACGAGTTGTTCGGAGGATACAACCGTTATATCTGGGCACCGCGCCTTTGGAATGGGTTTTCGAGAATGCCGTGTCCGCTGCAGCGCGCGCTTATAGCTGGCTTTAGCAGTATCTCGCTGACCCATTTGGACTACTTCAGCGCGCCCCTTCGCGTGCAGCGTGCCGCAGAAATGCTACCTAAATTTATAGAAGCTTACCAAGGAGCCAACTCTGTTGATGATCTTTATAAGGGTTTGGTATCTGCATGGCTAGTTCCCCGACAAGTCATGCGACTCGATCAAAACAACATGCCTGAGCCATTGAGCCAGCTAGCCGATCCCCTGCCGCATGCCGCCCTGGAGGCAGAACTTCGGATGATGTACCGGGACAGCATGACCTACTTGCCTGATGATATCTTGTGCAAGGTCGATCGGGCGGCGATGGCTGCGAGTTTGGAGTCGCGCTTACCGTTTCTGGACCAACAAGTTGCTGAGATTGCTTGGCGTCTCCCCCTTTCAATGAAGCTACGGAATGGGCAAGGAAAGTGGGCGCTTCGTCAGATTCTTTTCAAATACGTTCCGCGAGAACTGATAGAACGTCCGAAGGCTGGATTCAGTATTCCGATCGGTAGTTGGTTACGTGGTCCTCTACGAGATTGGGCCGAGAATCTACTGGAGGAATCGCGCCTCGAGCGAGAGGGCTATCTGAATCCAAAATTGATCCGCTATATATGGGCGCAGCATCTGACTGGACGCTTCGATTGGACCAATAAAATATGGACCGTGTTAATGTTTCAAGCTTGGCTGGAGGAGTCTTTTTAGGATGTGGCCATATTGGATAATGTTTTTCATTCCTGCAATTGCAGCCTTTGGTGAAAAGGCCGCTTTTAAGGGTGATCCTGCTGTCAACGGCCGCAGAAGTGAGGCCCTCTTATTGTGGTTTTCTGTTTGGTTAGGGTTAACAATATTTATTGGGTTTAGATACGAAGTCGGCGGAGACTGGTTTAATTATTTTCATTTCTTGCGTGATGTTCAAGGGTTGGAGTTTCGTGATGTCATGTCTAAGCCAGATCCATCATACCAATTACTAAATTGGGTGAGCGATGGGCTAGGCTGGAACATTTTCGGGGTTAATGTTGTAGGAGCTGGATTATTTGCCTTTGGGCTATTAGAGTTTTGCCGGAATCAGCCACGACCATGGTTGGCCCTGACTGCAGCGATCCCTTACCTAGTTATTGTAGTAGCAATGGGATATACGCGGCAGGGGATTGCGCTGGGTATCATAATGATTGGTCTGGTGGCGCTACAGGAAGGTTCGCCCCTTAAATTTATCTTTCTTGTGGGAATCGCAGCAACCTTTCACAAATCAGCGGTCTTACTAATTCCAGTTGCTGCTCTTGCCAATTCGAGGAATCGGTACCTTACTATGTTTTTAGCTGTAGTAACTGTAATCGTTTTATACGTTCTATTGATTTCAAATGAAGCTGACGCCTTATACACGAATTATATCGTGAAGCAATACCAATCAGAAGGAGCCTTGGTGCGGTTGTCAATGAATGCTATTGCGGCTGGGATCTTGCTGATGTTCAGATTTCGACTTGGATTTACGAGACAACAATATCACCTTTGGGTGTGGTTTTCAATAATCTCCCTCGCACTCCTTGGCGCCTATGCGTTCACACCAGCTAGCACGGCGTTGGATCGAGTAGCTCTATATCTTCTGCCCCTACAAATTGTGATATCCTCACGCGCGCCGTCTCTATTTGTAAGGCACGGGGGCGAAAAAGAAATGGATGGCGCTATAATACGCAGAAATTTATCAGGCGAAGCGCATCAACATTTTTTATCAAATCAGGGCAACGTGGTGGTGCTAGTTTTAATAGTTTTATATTGGGGCATTGTCCAATTTACGTGGTTAAATTTCGCTAACAATGCATTCTATTGGGTTCCCTACAAACTTTATTTGTGACGGTGATGAGCTTTAGGGTTTTTCACTTCCAGTCTTGGACTCGTGCATACGCTTAGAGTCCTCTCTGATTGGGGTCGTTGAAGTCAGGCCCTGTCCTGATCGGATCCCGCTTTTTGCTCGTCTCATTCCCATGGGTCACACGCTTCTCTTCGCGGTCGGCGTAAGGCCGCCGCATGATGGGGTCAGGAAAGCGAGGCGTCTCAATTTGTTCACGACCTCGCCGGCTTGCGCCGGCAGGCTCTGGACTCTCAACGAGATCGCCTTGCCTATCGTCCCCACGGGAACGATCCGGATGAACCGCGCCGGGTTTGCCGGAGGCCCCATGTGTGGATGCCCCGTTTCATGCAAGCAGTTTTTGAACGTCTCGGACATGTGATCGGGTGCGGTCATGTGTCAGGCCTCTGATTGCGGCCTTGTTC
>DATBQC010000614.1:0-2057 GCA_036561065.1 Methylobacter sp.
GGCACACGCGACAGTGCAATCCGTCAGAAAAACTGCCTATGGCGCGCTTTATGAAGTGGTGGTCAATGGCGACGTCATCTATACCGATGAGAAAGCCGAGTACCTGTTTATCGGCAAGGTCGTCAACGCCGATACAAAGGCTGATCAGACCGCGCTGCGCATCGGTGAAGTCAATAAAATCGATTTCGCTGATCTGCCACTGGACGCGGCCGTCAAAACGGTCAAAGGAAACGGCAAGCGCGTGATCGCCGTCTTTGAAGATCCCAACTGCGGGTATTGCAAGAAGTTACGTCAATCGTTCAAGGAAATGGACAACATCACGGTGTATACCTTCCTCTACAATATCCTATCTCCGGATTCCGCTGCAAAGTCAGCCAATATCTGGTGCGCGCCCGACCGCGCAAAGGCCTGGGACGACTGGATGACCAATGGTACGGCGCCGCCTGCGGCATCGGATAAATGCGCCACGCCGAATGACCAAGTGATGGCCTTGGGCAAGAAGCTGATGGTCAACGGCACGCCGGCTATATTCTTTGCAGATGGCAGGCGCGTGCCGGGGTTTATGGATGCCAAGCATTTGGAAGAGAAGTTGGCGGCGTTGAAATAACGGGTCCGAATTTCATCATGTGCTGGAAGGATATGACATGCAACCGCGCGAATCCGACGTAACGCTCGCACCGTTCATAAAATGACGCCCTCGACAATCAGGCCTATTGGGAGCGAAGCTACAATTTGACGACATATAGCCACCCAGCTCCAAAAACTGTTGGCAATGTTGCATAATATGCCCCTTTTTTGACTCGAAAATGGGCTAGATGTGGCATTTGCTTGGAACGATCCAGAAAATCAGGACTTGTGGAATTACGAAATGTCGTAACAATTCGATTGGCGTGAAACGTATTTATTTTGACAACACAATTATTTTTATTTTATGAGCTATTTCGACGACGACAAATTAACGCCAACACTGACGAGATGTGAAGCGCGCGCCGCGCTTCAGGGGCTCAAAATACTGGTCGTAGAGGATGACTCGATCTCGTGCGACCTACTGGACTTGCTCTTTCAACAGTATGGTATCGAGCCCGTCATGACGTCAGATGTCCAGGAAGCGCTTGAAGCATTCCAGGCAGCTATGCTGAAATCTCCGTTACGCTTTGTACTCACTAGCTACCGGAAGAGCGGACGCGAATTGATCGCGACGCTAGGTGCGCTGCCACACAAGCCCCAGATCATATTAATGTCGAGCATGTCCATCGAAAAAATACTGTCCGAGGGAGAGCTCCAATTCGATACTTATATCAACAAGAAAGTCCTGCTTAGGGACATCATCCCTGCTCTGGTTACTTTGTTGAAGCAACCAGCCGCGTCATCTCAGGAAACTGGCGCATACCTACCGTAGAATCGTTATATGCCTTATGTGCCCATCACCAATCACCAACTCGGGTGAGGGGCATACGGGTATACAGACATCGACATCGGAAAAAAATCAGCTTTGGGCGTAGTCCCATACAACAGCGTGGCGTTAATCTGCCGGAAACAGAGCCTGATCTATTTTTTGGACCTCGTGGACGCCCTGCCCGGCAAAACGAATCTGATACCGTGCGCCAGGTAAATCGATATTTCCGGACACTACCTCACCTGTTACGACAATCACGACCTGGCTTTGCGGAACGCCGCGCAGCTTGCCGGTCCATGTAACGCCGTTTGGCTTGCGTACCACCTGGTCAGGCTCGGCCACCAGCGAGACATCCTCGAATAGGTTCAACGTAATGGCTTTTGGTTCAGCCTGCCCGGTCAGCAGCGGCAGATTGACGACCACGTCCCGCGACCGAACCACTTGGCGGTCCCTGGCTCTGCCGGAATGCATGCCAGAGGGTAAGACTGCGCCGAACAAGTTCGGCGCAGTGTCCATCCGAACGCTGGCCGTTTGTGACGATGTGCATCCGAAAAGCGAACAAACCATCACGGTCGGCGCAATCAGCATGGCCACATGACCGGTCAATCGGTGTTTTTTCATGAACATACGTCCGATAAATTAGGTATACGCCCAAAGCTGA
>DATBQC010000615.1:0-4640 GCA_036561065.1 Methylobacter sp.
GTACATGATTGGATTAGTCCGCTGAGCGGACCTACTTATCAGGAGAGCCGCCCTTATCAGGATTTTGTTTGGAACCAAAGTATTAGTGATTTCAAACTCACAAGTCGTACCCGTTTTGAGGAACGGATTAACCTGACCACCAACAATACTGGTTACCGTGCCAGACAATTGTTGCAAGTCAGTCATCCTCTGCCGTTTATGAAAGGCTAAAGCGCCTACGTCGGTGATGAGGTTTTGGGTTACACAAATCAAAATAACTTCGGCAAACGGGGCTTTTCCGAAAACCGTGTTTTAACCGGATTGAGCTATCAATTTACACCTAAATTTGGAGCAGATTTAGGTTATATGGGGCAGTATGTATCCAACGTTACCGGCAATAATTTATTCACCCATAATGTTCAGGCCAATTTAAGTTATAAATTCTAGTTGTCCACGGGAGTGTAAGCATTATCGGCTTACACTCTCTTTATATTTTACAGAACGCAACGTGTAAATTGCAGGCTTATCAAGAGTGTAAAATTATCAAAAAGAATACGCTAAGAAATGCACACGACCGCTCGCTTCTCTTGGATAGGCAGCGCCATCACTTGTTAGTACCCTCCGTATTACTGGGATTGCTGACAGGTGCCGTCTCGGTCTTTTTTCATCTGTCCCTGGATTACGGAGAAGCACTCCGAAATCGGGTTATCGATTTTGCACATCAACAAACTACCGTCGGGCCTTGGATGATCATGGGATTGGCGATAACCGCAGTGTTCCTCTCCGCCGGACTGGTCATCCGCTTTTCACCAGAGGCGTCTGGCAGCGGCATTCCCCATTTGAAGGCCGTACTCTTAGGACTTCGGCCCTTTCGCTGGATACGGGTGTTGGTGATCAAGTTTGTAAGTACACTCATTGGAGGTAGCGCTGGGTTAATGGTTGGCCGCGAGGGTCCAACTGTACACATGGGCGGTGCAATCGGGCAAGGATTGGCGAATTCATGGCCTGATAAGACCTTTAAGGATCGTTCGGTATTGGTGGCTGCTGGCGGCGGGGCAGGATTAGCTGCTGCATTCAACTCACCCTTGGCTGGCCTGGTGTTCGTGCTTGAGGAGCTGGACTCAAGATGCACATCATCTGAATTCTTTGCCGCCGCCATCGCTTGCCTTACTTCCGATATGGTATGTCGTGTGGTACTCGGACAGTATCCGACTTTTCATATGGCCATAACCGAAGCTCCGCCAATAAATCTCCTGATTGTGTTCTTGCCGTTGGGAATCGTATCAGCCTTGCTTGGCTGCCTATTCAATCGGACATTATTGGCAACCCAAAAATTAATCAGCCTGCCTTTATGGCCAAGATTTATCTGGTGGTTTGTTCTGGCCACCATGGTAGCTGCCGTCGGTTGGCTGACGCCGGATTTATTGGGGGGTGGGCAGGATTTCGTCAACGGCCTTATCGAAGGCAAGGTGCTTACATTACAGACAATCATGCTGTTTTTTCTAATCCGCTTTATAGTGACGATTGGTAGTTCCAGTTCCGGCGCTTCGGGTGGGATCTTCATGCCTATCCTGGTTCTCGGTGCTTTGCTGGGCTTGGGAGTAGGCAGCATAATCCAGTTGCTGTTTCCCGAGTTGAATGTTGATGCGAAATTGTTTGCCGTTGTAGGGATGGCTTCCTACTTTACCGGCGTAGTACTGGCCCCCTTGACAGGTATCGTGTTGATCATTGAAATGACTGGAAACTATACGTTGATATTACCTTTGTTCATAGCCTGTTTTTCGGCGCAGGTTGTCGCCGATTGGCTGGGTGTCGTGCCTATCTACGATGCGTTACTGGAAAATACCATAAGAAAAACCGAGTCAAGAGAACTCGCTCTATCAAGCAGTATTGATTCATAAATCGTCTAAAGAATGTAAAGTTTGGTTACCGAAAAACTATATCTGGAAAAAAGAAAAAGAGTGTCCGGCAATTGATTATTTCATTTAAACTCAGTTCATTGAACTGTCATTCAACCAACAAAGGAGTCAACTTATGGAAGCTTATCCTTCTGAACTTTTGCTGATCGCATTCGTTGCGATGCTGGCACCACTCCTTGCCGAGCTGCCAAGAGGTTTTCGCTTGCCTGTCGTGGTGCTTGAAGTCATTTTGGGAATACTGATAGGCCCGCATGTGTTTAACCTAACCAGTCCAGAGGGCATGATCGGTACGCTGGGAGAACTCGGTTTGACTTTTCTGCTATTCATGGTCGGGCTTGAGATTGATTTCGATAAGATTCGCGGCAGGCCTTTATCACTGGCAGTGGGTGGATGGTTTCTCTCGTTTCTCTTGGCGTTAGTTTGTATGTTTTTCTTTCAAGCCATTGGACTCATCCAGACGCCGCCTTTATTAGCGGCAGTCGCCTTGTCCACCACTGCCTTGGGTGTGCTGGCTCCCATCCTGCGTGATCGGGGAGAACTTAACTCCAAGTTCGGGACCTATATGGTTGCCGCTGCTGCCGCCGGTGAGTTCGGGCCATTGGTGGTTATTTCGATGTTACTGATTCCCACGCACAGCACCATTGTGCATACGCTGTTCATGTTGACTTTTATCTTCATCGCCTTGGGCGCAGCGAATATTGCCCTAAATACTCGCTCATCACGGCTAATTGAAATACTGACACGTACTATGCAAAGCAGTGGGCAGCTTCCTGTAAGAATTTGTATCCTTCTTCAGGTTCTATTCGTCGCGCTCGCCGCTAAATTTGGCTTGAATATCGTGATGGGCGCATTTGCTGCGGGTATAGTGGTTAGACTCGTTATCAAAGGAAAAGAGGGAGAACTGTTGCGGCATAAGCTGGACGCGATTGGTTATGGTTTTCTGATACCCATATTCTTCATCGCTGCAGGCATGAAGTTTGAAGTCAGTGCATTATGGTCTACCCCCTTGGCTCCGATACAAGTGGCTCTTTTGTTGGGGTTGATGCTCTTGGTTCGAGGCGTTCCGTTGTTCTTATTCAAGAAGGAACTGACTCCCGAAGAAAGACTGCCTTTCGCATTTTATTCTGCCACAGGCCTGCCTCTGATCATTATCATCAGTGAAATCGGTGTTTCCTCCGGACTTATGTCACCGGATAGAGCATCTATACTGGTCAGCGCGGGCATGATTTCGGTTTTGCTGTTTCCAATACTGGCCGTAAAGTTACGCGGGAAATTCAGATTAGGTATTTTTGATTAAAATCCGGAAATGTTAGGCAGGGCATAGGCATTTTGGCAACCGTCAGTGCGTTCGGCATGACGGCGATTCGGTTAAATACATTATTCAGGAATGAGTTATGGCAACACAATCTATTACGGTAGCACGGATTTATCTTCGGGAAGGCGAACATCTGCTCGGCAAAATCGTCGATTTTTTACACGACGAAGAGAAAGTCTTAGGCATCACGGTATTCCAAGGAATTATGGGCTTTGGCCCAGACGGAACACTTCGTACCAGTCATCTACTAACCTTGTCCCTGGACTTGCCGCTGGTCATCGAATTCTACGACTTACCTGAACGGGTTGAGAGCGTAATCAACCATCTTCAAACCCACATGGGTTTATCTCATATAGTGAGCTGGCCGGCGGTTAGCTATATCAGAGGTCTTTGAGTGAGCAATGGACATGTGCTTTGCAAGCCTATTATTTTGCTTCAACAACAACGACTGAATTACCTTTCTCGTCGGTACGGCTCAGTGAACCACGGATCGAACCCTTTTTGCGATGGACGGTAATCTTGCAATAGGCAAGCGTAATGGGTGCCGAGTTGGAGAATGTATCGACTACAACACTTGCCACCTCTTTCGGCTGAAGTGCATTAAATGATGTTGTGGCTAAAGGTGTGCCATCCGCTTTAATGATTGAAATGGTTCCGTTGCGGGGCGCATGGAATACGTTCACGACATTACAACGAAGGGCGCTTAAAGGAGCCCCAGGATTTGCTGTGGCGATCTCCACCATCGGTGTAAACAGAACATCATTAGCCGAGACAGGAGCCGCAAGGAATATAAATACGGCAAAGATGCCCAAAAGCACAAGTTTCTTCGACTTCATAATTAAAACCCTCTCTACTGACAATAAAACGATATGTGCGTTGCC
The DNA here is from genome assembly GCA_036561065.1 of Methylobacter sp. GTDB lineage: Bacteria > Pseudomonadota > Gammaproteobacteria > Methylococcales > Methylomonadaceae > Methylobacter_A. The sequence continues at coordinate 4,095 of DATBQC010000615.1, forward strand.
CGCTACCCAGCGTCGCTGGCCCCAGCGCGGTTCATGTCAGCAAGCTTTTCAAGCTCCTCTTTTTGAGCCAAATCCACCCCGACGCTGACTATAAAACTGGTAACGGCTTCAATATCCATGCTCGATTTTACGACCTTCGAGCGATGCACAATAATGGTAAATCCGGAAGTTGGGTTTGGCGAAGTCGGCACATAGACAACCAGCATTTCGCCCACCTTGTTGGTGACATAACCCGGCACCCATAAGCCTTCCTTGGGGTATTCGATAAAAACAATCTCTTTGGCGATGCTTTTTTCCTGATTGCCGAGCAGATTGACCAGTTTTTTACTGACCCGGTAAATCGTTCTGATCATTGGAATCCGGTTAATCAATAATTCCAACTGATGCAGCATCCACATTTTTTCGGAGACGGTAACCCGATAACCGGTGTAAGCAATGGCAATAAAAGACAGCGTGAATGCCAGGACAGTCAAAAAGATATTGTTGGAGTAGCCGTAAACATAAATAAAAAAGTCTCTGAGGATGGTCTCCAAAAACACCAGGACT
>DATBQC010000616.1:0-2590 GCA_036561065.1 Methylobacter sp.
CTAACTAATATTAGACATTCTAATAGACATAAGCATTGCGTCATTTGTTTGTCTAATAAGTTATAAAAATTAAAATTCATTGTTGTTTCATGTTGTTGTGTAAATTTAGTACGTCCTAAATTAAATTCAGGTAGCGTCACATAAAAATGGCATAAGTTACAACGTGCATGGATAATAAACCTAAACCCTAGACACCGTAAACCCCATGGTGCAATCAGTCACCCCATGCTCAATATGCAAATAACTTTCCGACTGCATATCGATCAACCTCGACACCGTCCGTTCAAATTCAAACGAACCTTCGCCGGTGGTGTAAAGTTCCTGGGCCGGCACTTCGGCCGTGCATATCAGTTTTACTTTATGCTCGTATAGCGCATCAATCAGCCATGTAGGGTACGCTACGCGTACCGTTTGATATTCGATATGGGGCCATAGTCCGACCGGGCAACTTTTTTTCGTTGCCCGACATTTTGGCTGCATGCTGAAACCTACAAACGAAGCATTAACGAAGTTCGTCTGAACGCTTGGTTAGGTGGGTTGACGCTTTCGCCACTTCCAACAAATAGCGTAGCGCTTTATTCACGGCTTCGTCGTTTGGAAAGGCTTGCGCAACATCAGGTTCTAGCAGCACGACATTAGTCTCTTCCTTGATGCGGTTTGCATATTTTCCACGCACAAGCTCGCCAAAATCCGACCTTTTATATTCCGGTCTCAGCTCGTCCGTTATTTCTGATTTAACCTTTTTCATAGATTTGCCATTCAGTGTTAGTTGCTGTTCGTGCGGATATAATGCGAACCGCATTTCCTCTGTCAGTGTGTGAAACCGTAAGCAACCGGTTCTGCGAGGAAACGCCGAATGTTATAAACCGTTCCTCGTCTTCCGAGTGTTCAGGGTCGTGAGCTGTAGCGGAAAATGGATCGCGCAATGCACTGGATGCTTCCGCAAAAGTAACTCCATGCTTACGTCGGTTTGATACGGCTTTTTTTCGATCCCACTCAAAATGCATCCGATGTACCTATGCGCCTTGCCACGTTGACACTAGTTAGTCAGCACTCTACTGTTATTCAATATTGATGGCAAACTTTTTATGCCGGAATTCAATGCCTCGAAATAACAGCTGCTGTCACCGACTGGCATGCTCAATATGCAAATAACTCTCCGACTGCATATCAATCAATCTCGACACCGTCCGCTCAAATTCAAACGAGCCTTCGCCGGAGGTGTAAAGCTCCTGAGCCGGTACTTCGGCGGTGCAGATCAGTTTCACTTTATGCTCGTACAGCGCATCGATCAGCGTGACAAAGCGCTTGGCTTCGTTGCATTTTTCGTTGGTCAGTTTGGGAATATCAGCCAGTATGACGATGTCGAAGCGGTTGCCGATTTCCAGGTAATCGGCCGGGCCTAAGGCGTGCATGCACAGCTCGTCAAAAGAGGTCAGGGCGACATTACCGTGTACCGCCGACAACACCACTTTTCTGCCTAATACTTCCACAACGCCCGATTTCAGCGGGGCAAAATTGGTCAATTCGTTATAACTTTGCCGTATGAATTCGGCTGCCTGTTGATCCAACGGATAATAATAAGTCGTCTTCAGCGCGTGTAAATGACTGAGCCGGTAATCCTGGTCGGCAACCAGTTCTATGACCTTGGCTTTTTCTTGCAGGAGTCCGACAAAAGGCAGGAACAACTCCCGTTGCAGGCCGTCATGATAGAGTTCGTTGGGATGGCAGTTGGAGGTGATTACGACGACGATGCCCAATTCGAATAGCCTGCGGAAGAGTCGTACCAGGATCATCGCATCGGCGATGTCGGAGACGTGGAATTCATCAAAGCAAAGCAGCAGTTCCGATTCCCGGATATGTTTTGCCAAGGCGGAAATCGCATCGGTGTTGTTTTTCCTGCGCCATTGGTGGATGAAGGCGTGGACTTCCAACATGAAGGCATGGAAATGCACTCGGCGTTTTTGGCGGATTGGGCAGGCTTCGTAAAACAAATCCATCAGCATGGATTTGCCTCGGCCTACGTTGCCGTAGATATACAGGCTTTGATAGTGGGCAGGTTTGGGTAGGATGAGTTTATGTAGGGGGGATTTTTGATTGTATTGGGCTGCTGCTGTTAGGTTGTTGAGCAAGGTTTGTAGATGGTGTAGGGCTTTGATTTGCGCTGATTCGTATTGGATGTGGTTTTGCGTTGCTAGGGCGTTGTATTGCTTTTCGAGCAAGCCGGGTGTGTTTACGGATTGTTCTACAGGTGTGTGATGGGGAGGCTTTTTTGGCATGGTTGCTTTTGTCCGTGCGGGATACTTGTTTCGTAGCGGAGGTAAAGATAACAACGAAACCCGTCATCCCGGCAGGGAATGCCGGGATCCAGGAGCCATGGATGGCAACCCCAAATCAGGCGACAAGTCTTGCCACATGGGATTGCTCATTTCAATCAACCGTTTTTTAGCCACGCGAGACCAGTTTTTGAGTTGTTTCTCTCGCAAGATGGCACTTTCCATTTGCTCGTGTGGTTCGTACCAGACTAGGTTATGTACATCGTAACGTTGGGTAACCCCGGCGATTAAGTTTTGACGGTGTTGATAGACGC
>DATBQC010000617.1:0-2209 GCA_036561065.1 Methylobacter sp.
GGGCGCAATCAGCTTCAAATTTCTCTCGGGTATGAATGGCCTTGTTTAACAGTCCATTTTTGTCTTTTTCCGGATGCGCCAACACAAAGGCAATAATCTTCTTGAGATCTTCCTGCTCCTTTTCATTCGCATCAATCTCAAGCTTAAGCTTATCCATCTGCGCCTGAAGATAAGGATTAAAGCCTGCCCTGATCTTGGTGATAAAGCCGGCGTTCGAACCGATTATGGCGGCCTTTACCAGCACTGAGGCACAGGTAATGCCGCCGATGATACGGCCTTTTTTGCTGCCGGATTTCCCTATCAATATCCGATTGAGCGCGCTCAGGTGATTGTGCATGGAAAATTCTTCAATAATGATGTCCGTACCCGCCTCCATGCAGACATTTTCAGCAAAATGCGCACTGATAGAACCTTGGCTGATAATCTTCGCACTAAAAATAGGCGGCTCGTTTGGATCGCTGCTATGCTCGCCGTGACCAATCACGCCGCCTTTAATAACGACATTTCCCCCCGCATCAATTTCTGCCGCTTCGACGGTTCCGCCCACGAACACATCTCCCGACGCACAAATTTTCATGCCATCCTTAACATCGCCTTTGATGTTAATGGTGCCGTCGAAACTCATGTTGCCGGTTGAAAGATCCACTCGCGCCAAGTTAATGGTGGGTTCCACCATCACACCATTAGGAACTAACTTGGGCTGTCCGGTGATCGTAGCCAGCAGTCGACTGTTGTCATCCGGGTCCAGTCCTGCTCCTTGTAATCCAGATGCAAACGGTATGTCCTGGCCTGATTGAGGCATCAATATTTGCCCGCTAACGTCCTGCCCCTTCTTGCCTTCGGTAGGCGGGACGCGGCGCATCAACAGCTCGCCCTGTTTTACTACAATAAGCTGTCCAAGATCGCGGTAGTTAGCAACACCATGCTCGTCTACCTGAGGTTTTCGCTCTCTTATTTCAGGCACCAGACTTTGAAACTGCGTAGCCGCACCCGGCACAGGACGTAGCCCTTGGGCGATAATACGTTCTGAGGCATAGCCTTCCTTTAAAGCAGCCTTGATTTCATCCAGTATGATGCCGGTAGTCACCCCTTTTTCCTGTAACGCCAGCTGGATTTGAAGCAGGGCAACGGGACTACCGCCGTATGGAGGGATTAAATTCAGCCTGACAGCCATTTTGTCGTCGTCAATTTTGAAACTACACACTCCATCCCGGCGCTCGCCAATTTCCAGCTCAAAACCTTCGCTAGCATTGTTGTATTGTTTTACCAGATTTGACAGTGCGTTTTCATGCAGAAATAGGTCTGATAGACCTTGCCTAACCAGTGCCTCTTTGATCATTGCCGCATCCAGAGGAGGCTTGCTTTCGCACGCTTCAAATGTGGCGATCAGCTTGCCGTCATCGCTCAGCTTAAATGTCAGCACATCGGCGAGTGTGGGTGACGCATCGTTCACTGCTTACTCCTTGGATAAATATTGCTGCTTATCAGCGATGAGAATATGAAAAAAATCAGCCTTGCTTTATCGATCTGAGCGCTATCATCGGCAATAGGCGAAACGGGGGTAATGTTTAAATTAACAAGGCGACTTTATTCGTTAAAGAGTAGCACATTATAAGAAAACAGAGCGACCGGCGGTCCGATGCGGACAGTTTGGTTTATTAATTTATGATGATTCTTACTTGATGAATGCCGGTAGGGGCCGTGAGTACGACTTGTACGGAGCAATTGCCGAGGAGCAGAAGCTTTGATCGACAGATGTGGACTGGCGTATATACCGTAAATGGCTATGCTGACATATAAAAAAAGCCCCAGAGCACGAGGGATGCTGGGGCTAAAAATCGCCTGCTTGGTTGGCATTACACTCCTTCCTTGGTAACAACCTTGTGAGACTCCTTAAGATCCTTCTCCTGCTTTGGCGACACGGCTATTGTCTCAGAAAACAATGCAAAAAAAAGCCAGCCAAAGCTTAACTTAACGTACGTCCAAAATTACATCGTTGTGGCAGTCTTAGCAAGCTCGACATTATGCGGATAAGTTCAGCGCCTATATTTTTCAAGTCGCTTATTTCTATGATCTACAATGAACAACAAACACTGCAAAATCTTGCTTGTCATAGTAGAATGCCGCCAATCACTCATATCAATAATGCAAACATGGAACAACGTACTGCGGAAGTAGAGCGAAATACGCTTGAAACTCAAATCAAAAT
>DATBQC010000618.1:0-2671 GCA_036561065.1 Methylobacter sp.
AACGACAAATTGACCATGCTCGCAAAAAATCTGAATCGTCTCTTCGAGACGATTCGAGATAACAGCATCGACCGTAAGCAATCAGGCGCGAGTGGCTCATTCGCGCAACAAGGGTCGCTCCAATCCAACGCCCGGCTTGAGTACTTGATCGCCAATACGCCCGCCATTATCTACAGTAGCGTTCCAACTGGCGATTTCAAAATGACGTTTGTCAGTGACAACGCGTTACGCGTGCTCGACTATAAGCCAGAAGAGATGTTGGCAGATCCGAATTTCTGGTTCGAGCATATTCATCCTGACGATGTGCCGACGATTTTTTCCAGTTTGGCTCTGGTTTTTTCCGAGGGGCAACGTACCTACGAATATCGTTTCAGGGCAAGAGACGGACGCTATCTGTGGATGCACGATACCTTGCGCCTGATTCGTGATGCCGATGGCAATCCGCTGGAAGTCATCGGCTCGCTGACCGACATTACAGAGCGGAAGTTGATGGAAGATGCGCTGCAAAAGACGGGGGAGGCACAAACCTTGCTGATCAACCAGTTGCAACAAACCCAGGCGCAACTATTGCAATCGGAAAAAATGGCGTCGATCGGGCAACTGGCGGCAGGTGTCGCACATGAAATCAACAATCCAGTCGGCTTCGTCAACTCCAACTTGGGGGCACTGCGAACGTATGTCGATACGCTCATCAAAGTAATTGATGCCTACGATCATGCGCTAGCCATGATGCCGCGCGACTCCGAACTCACAGCTAGGATCGCGGAGCTGAAAAAAAAGGCCGACCTGGAATTCCTCAAGGAGGATGTCGCCGAACTCGTCAAGGAATCGATGGATGGACTAAAACGCGTCAAAGATATTGTGCAGTCATTGAAAGATTTCTCTCATGTCGGCGAAACAGCGTGGCAATTCGCTGACCTGCATCACGGAATCGACAGCACCTTGAATATTGCAAACAACGAAATCAAATACAAAGCCACTGTGACAAGAGACTACGGCACATTGCCCCTCGTAAAATGCCTGGCATCGGAATTGAATCAGGTCTTCATGAATCTGATCGTCAACGCCTCCCAGGCGATCAAGGAGCATGGTGTGATCGCCATTCGTACCGGTTGTGAAAATGATTGGGTATGGGTCGAAATTGGCGACACCGGCGTGGGTATTCCTGCCGAAAATATGCTGCGTATCTTTGATCCGTTCTTCACGACCAAGCCGGTTGGCCAAGGTACCGGCTTGGGCCTTTCGCTTTCCTATAATATCGTCACCAAGCATGGCGGGAAGATCGAAGTCGAGAGTGAGCTTGGTAAAAGCACACGTTTTACTATCCGTCTTCCAGTGAATGCTGAGTCGGCAAGGTAATTCAAAACGACGTGCCGATTCCTGGCTCGGGGAACCGTCAGGATTCCCGCAGAAATAACATCCCGGATTCCGCTGGCCCTGGAATGCAAGACCGTTGCCAATCAGACCCAAATCTCGCTGTCATTGCGAGCGCGTTTGCAAAATCGCAGTACGACTTGCGCAATACGTTTGGCGAATCGACTCAGGTGTTTGATGCCATGAATCAATCCAATTGCACCGATCCATCGGCACCCCACTTCACTTTGGTGATCCCCGGTTCGTCTTGTTCAAGGCGTTTGGCCTCAAATTCCTGCGGTGTCATTTCACCACATTGCGCGCGCAATGCATTGAACAGCCGCAGATCTTCCATCAACTGGTCCCTGCGCGCGAACGCGAGCTGGATAGTTTCTTTAAGCTCAAACGTTTGCCATGGTTTGGCAATAAAACGAAATACCTCAGCCTGATTGATGACATTGACGAGAGTACCGAATTCGGTCGATGCGCTGAGCATCAAGCGTACTGTTTCTGCCTGTATCGTCTTGAACGTTTGAAGAAATTCGACCCCATTCATTTTTGGCATGCGGTAGTCGGATATGACGATGTCGAAGGCGATTTCCTGAGCGCGCGTTAGTGCCTGCTGCGGATCGGTGTAAATCTCCAGCTTCATTTCCTCTTCGCCGGGAACAGATCGGAGATTTCGGCGCAATGCGTGCAGCACATTTATTTCGTCGTCGACCAGCAACAAACGTCTCATGGTAGTCCCCGTTCCTGCCGAATGCTGATGGTCAGCCCCGAATCCGGCGCCGCAGATTCGAACGCATGAATTTGCCGAATCATGCGTTCGTCAAGCACGTGACCGGCGGACAACAGCAAAAATCCATCGCGCGTGATCAGGTCACGGGAGATCGTCATCCCCGCCCGCAAATTGGCTGATGGAACTACGGACTCCTGTATCGCTTCTTCGAAACCTTTGCCAACGTCCGGGCCGGCAGCATTGCTCACAATCCCGTGTAAAACGTCATTGAAAGCGGCCGTTACAAAGGGATCATAGCGCGTGCCGCTACCCTGCAGTATCAGTGCCTTTGCATCCTCCTGGCGCAACTGGCGCTGGATCATTGTCCCGTTTTGCAGATTGAAGAAATCGCTGGCCAGAGCCAATATCCTGGCGCCGATCGGAATATCGAATCCGGACAGATGATCCGGGAATCCAGTGCCGTCGAAGCGTTCCTGCTGGGAGCGGACAATCGTGGCCGCGCCGCGCAGGTCTTCCAATGGCATCAGCAACTGCTCGCCGCGGGTCGCATATTTGCGGTAAAGTCCGAGATTATCGCCA
>DATBQC010000619.1:0-4809 GCA_036561065.1 Methylobacter sp.
GGTTAACCGCCACGTCATATAATCCGCATAGCTGTAGCTTGCGGTTAAGTCGAGCTCTGATAACCGGGTAATGTGAGCCATGAACCTACAAAGTCATCTCGATGAATGCCTGAGCTTTGACTGCATTATCTATAATCACCAAGGTTTCCAATAACTCCCGCATCCGGTGTAAAGGCCAGGAGTTGGGGCCGTCACTTTTTGCTTCCGCAGGATTCGGATGGGTTTCCATGAAAATCCCGGCTATGCCTACCGCGACAGCCGCTCTGGCTAATACCGGTACAAATTCGCGTTGTCCGCCCGATACCGTACCTTGTCCGCCGGGCAATTGCACCGAGTGCGTCGCATCGAAAACCACGGGGCAACCGGTGTCGCGCATAACCGCCAAAGAGCGCATATCCGAAACCAGATTATTGTAACCGAAGGATACGCCGCGCTCGCAGACCATAATCTGCTGATTTCCGGTCGCCTTGGCTTTGTTGGCGACATGCACCATATCCCAAGGTGCCAGGAACTGGCCTTTTTTGATATTAACAGGAATGCCTTGAGAAGCGACTTCCTGAATGAAATTGGTTTGCCGGCATAAAAACGCAGGCGTTTGCATCACATCAACGACCGAAGCCACTTCGGCCAGCGGCGTATCTTCATGCACGTCAGTCAACACCGGAACGCCGATTTGCTGTTTGACTTTTTCCAGTATTTTTAATCCCTCTTCCACGCCGGGGCCGCGATAACTTTCGTGCGACGAACGGTTGGCTTTATCGAACGATGACTTGTAAATAAAGGGAATGTTCAATGCCGCTGTTAATTCTTTCAATGCACCCGCCGTATCCAGTGCCAGTTGCTCGCTTTCAATAACGCAGGGACCTGCTATCAAAAAAAACGGTTGATCCAATCCTGCTTCGAAACCACATAACTTCATTTCACTACACCTTTTTTATGTTCAAAAGCCGCAACTACAAAACCGGAAAACAACGGGTGGCCTTTTCTGGGTGTTGAGGTAAATTCCGGGTGAAACTGGCAAGCCAGGAACCACGGATGATCGGGTATTTCCACCACTTCGACCAGGCGTCCATCAATCGATTTGCCGGAAAAACGCATACCGGCCTGTTCCAGCTTTTCCATGTACTGGCTGTTAAATTCATAGCGATGACGATGTCTCTCAGTAATCACGTCTTTCTGATAGAGACGGAAAGCCAACGAATCGGTTTGCAGCCGACATTGCTGCCCGCCCAAACGCATCGAACCGCCTAAATCGGATTCTTCGCTGCGCGTTTCCAGCTGACCGTCTTCAGACATCCATTCGGTAATCAAACCAATCACCGGATGCGGCGACTTGGGCAGAAACTCGGTACTGTGCGCACCTTCCAAACCGGCTGCATCGCGGGCAAACTCAATCACCGCAACCTGCATGCCCAGACAAATGCCCAGATAAGGAATTTTATTTTCCCGCGCATACCTGACCGTCGCAATCTTGCCTTCCACTCCGCGCTCGCCAAATCCGCCCGGCACCAAAATAGCATCGACGCCTTTCAGCTTGGCAACGCCTTCATCCTCTATCGTTTCCGAATCGATATAGACGATATTGACCTTGGTGCGAGTGCGAATGCCGGCATGAATCAACGCCTCATTCAGCGACTTATAAGCATCGGAATGATCGACATATTTGCCGACAATGGCGATGGTCGCTTCATTATCCGAATGCTCCAGCGCCTCAACAACGGCTTTCCATTCGGTCAAATCCGCTGGCGGAACATCCAGCCGCAACTTGTTAACGACAATATCATCCAGGCCTTGATCGCGCAGTAGCAGAGGAATTTTGTAGATCGAACTGGCATCGATCGCAGAAATAACCGCCTTTTCCTCGACATTGGTAAACAAGGCGATTTTACGGCGCTCACTAAGCGGTATGGCTTGCTCGGAACGACAAATCAAAATATCCGGCTGTATGCCGATACTGCGCAACTCTTTTACCGAATGCTGGGTTGGCTTGGTTTTTATTTCACCGGCTGAACGGATATACGGCACCAGCGTCAAATGGATAAACAGCGACCGATCTGAACCCAGTTCGAATCGCATTTGCCGGATGGCTTCCAGAAAAGGTAAGGATTCAATATCGCCTACCGTGCCTCCGACTTCAATCAAAGCGACATCGACACCCTCGGCGCTTTCATAAACACGACGTTTAATTTCATCGGTAATATGCGGAATGACCTGAACTGTCGCGCCCAAATACTCGCCTTTGCGCTCTTTGCGCAAAACGCTTTCGTAGACCTGCCCCGTTGAGAAACTGTTCTTTTTGGTCATCGTGGTTTTAATAAACCGCTCGTAATGGCCTAAATCGAGGTCAGTCTCGGTGCCGTCCTCCGTAACAAATACCTCACCATGCTGAAAAGGGCTCATGGTACCCGGATCGACGTTGATGTACGGGTCGAGCTTGGTCATCGTGACCTTGAGGCCGCGCGATTCCAGAATAGCGGCAAGTGAGGATGCGGCAATGCCTTTGCCGAGAGACGAGACAACGCCGCCGGTAATGAAAATGTATTTTGTCATGTAGGATTTTAGACTTCAGTAATCACTGATGAAGTTAGGTAAAACTGGGGTATTTTAATCGACAATGGACTTGTCGTCATTGTCTTTTGGGATTAATTCTTAACTTTGCAGGCGAAAACAGATGCAATCCTGTGTTTTTTCACTATAAAATTGAGTGCTGATCCAAAGGTCGCCGACGGCGGCAAGCGTGTCATTGAGGTAAATCAACGGTATCGCATCCCTTTCCCACGGCGGAATGCCCGCTTCCTGAAACAGGTTTTTCAACGAATGATGGCCTTGACGCCCCGGTAAACAGATTCTTTCACCACCCCGGCGAAACCTGACTTCGACCTTGGCTTTTTGCCATTGCTCCCGAAGTATCCCTTTTGAAGACAGCTCACAAGACAAGGTCTGATCATGACTGATTTTCATCGACGCTTGCCCGTTCGGCCAAACAAGGCCTTGCGGCGTATCCTGTGCTACTGATCTTAAGCAATACAACTTGTCCCGATAACGGCGAATGCTGTAGCCCTGCCCCGACAATACCGGATCGCGATGCCCGGCTGCCGCAACCACCTCGTTTAGAATCCGCTCGACTAAAGCCTGCGCGGGCATTTTCAGCCCCAAGTGCCGGAACCAATGCCTGAGGATAAGTTGCTGCGGATGAAGTTGATGCTCTGTTAGTCGGCTAATGCACAAGGTTTGATCTGCCGGATTAAAAGCCGCACTAAACAGCTCATCGGCAACTTCCTCGACCAGCACCTGTGCATCCGCACAATGCTTGGCCGAACGCGATACAGTTTTATCGATTGCAGGCCAACGCTGCTTGAGTAACGGCACAACCGCATTGCGCAGGAAATTGCGGTCATAATCGTTGCTTTGGTTGCTGGGATCTTCAACCCAGCTTAATTGATGGGTAGTGGCGTAATCGCAAATAGCCTGCTTGGGGGTATTCAACAAAGGCCTGAACATAACGCCGGAACCGAAAGATTGACGCTCCGGCATCCCGGAAAGCCCGCGCAAGCCGCTGCCGCGGAACAATTGCAGCAGCACCGTTTCCAACTGGTCTTCCCGGTGCTGGGCAAGCAGTAATGCATCACCCACATTGATTAGCGATTTTAACGCCGCATACCGGGCATTCCTGGCAGCTTCTTCAGGGCTTTCGCCCGATTCTGCCTTGGCGTTAACCCGTAGCGTTATAAATTCGACACCCAAGTCTTTAGCCGTTTTCTCGCAATGCCCGACCCAAGATTCAGCCTCAACCTGCAAGCCGTGGTGTACGTAAACAGCGGTGATTTTGTCTTTGAGCTGAGCTATTGACGAGCAACAATGCAGCAAAACATGGGAATCCACGCCGCCGCTGTAGGCGACATAAAGCCTTTGTAGCGCATCCCCAAAACCAAATTTAAGGATGCTATCCCCGCAAAGCAGCGAACCTTTCGCCTTTCGCCTTTCGCCTTGCACCTACGTCCTACTTTCCGGCTTCCTCAAAAACCCCAAAATCCATAATCCGCTGATAACGCTTTTCCATAACCGTATCAATAGGTTGCCCCATCAATTCGTGCATGTGACGAACCAGCGCTTCCTTTAGATTCAATGCAATCATTTTAAAATTCCGATGACCGCCGCCTAAAGGCTCCCTGACCACTTCATCCAGAAAACCCTGCTCCCGAATACGATCCGAGGTAATACCCATCGCCTCGGCCGCCAATTGGGATTTATCCGCGCTTTTCCATAGAATCGACGCGCAGCCTTCCGGGGAAATAACAGAATAGGTGCTGTATTCCAACATGATTAAACGGTCGCCGACGCCGATAGCCAATGCACCGCCGGAACCGCCTTCGCCGATAATGGTGCAGATAATCGGTGTTTTCAGCTTGGCCATTTCAAACAGGTTTCTGGCGATCGCTTCGCTTTGGCCGCGTTCTTCCGCGCCGATACCCGGATAAGCCCCCGGTGTGTCGATCAGGCAAATAACCGGCATTTTAAATCGCTCTGCCATTTTCATCATGCGTAAAGCCTTGCGGTAGCCCTCAGGACGCGGCATACCGAAGTTGCGATAGATTTTTTCCTTGGTGTCGCGTCCTTTTTGATGCCCGATCACCATGACAGGCTGACCTTCGAGACGCGCCAATCCGCAAATAATCGCAGGATCATCGGCATAAGCTCGGTCGCCGTGCAATTCATGGAAATCGGTAAAAATATGCTCCACATAATCCAGCGTATAAGGACGGCCTGGATGACGAGACAACTGGGAAATCTGCCAATCGGAAAGATCGG
>DATBQC010000620.1:0-10585 GCA_036561065.1 Methylobacter sp.
AATACATAATCGAATCTCCGGTATTTTGTGGTGTTGAGGATAATGCCGCCTATTCCTCCTTCACTTCTCACGAGCCCTTCGACCATAGTGAGCATCATCCATCCAATGGCCGCATTCTGCCTAAAAATCTCGAAAGCATCGGACATCTTGCCGAAGATTACCATCTCAAGAACAGATCGCCATGGTCCCATACGAAGCGATTTCGCGTAATTGAAGTCAGCCTTCGGGATGTTAGCAACAACTGCGGCCATCGATGTTATGAAGAAGACGGACATTCCAAATGTAAGCAAGGCAACCTTTAAAGCATGTCCCCCACCAAATGCAAAGATAAACATAGGCACAAATCCGGCCATGCTGAAAAACCTCGCTTTTGAACAAAATTCAACGAAGGGTCGGAATACTGGCATTACTGTGAGATAGGCGAGTCCGACAGATAGAATCGAACTAATAAGTATAGCTTCTACGTTGACAGTCAAGGAAACCTTCAAATCATAAAGAAGTCCTCCTTGAGTGATTAACGTGCCGAGAGCTGAGAAAGTATCGAGAGGCCCCGGAATAGATAGGGTCCCTGCCATACACCAGGCTATCAAGAGCACGGCCACCTCGACCGCTATAAGAATGCTATATGCTTCAATCGACAATTTTGTGTTTGGGCGAAACGCATCTAGCATATCATCACCTGAGTTCTTAAACGAGCCACATCGCGGACGCGTCAATTATGACGACGCCCGCGATCATAGCCAAATACGTCTATTCTGAGAGATTTAAAAACGAAGTGCTTTAGATCTCTTTATCGACCAACAATGACGACGACCCGGCGATTCTTTGCTCGCCCGCTGTCGGTTTCGTTAGTAAACGCGGGTTGCGTATCTCCATAACCCTTAACCTTCACGAAGAGATCAGGATCAATAAATCCCTTCGTAACAAGCCAATTCTTCACGAATTCTGCACGAGCTTGAGACAGACGGAGATTATTATCCGGATTTCCGGTATTATCGGTATGGCCTTGGATTTCGATGGGAAGTCCATTGGAGACATTGAGCCCATTTTTCATTTCCACAAGCTGTGGAATGCTGCTTTCCGCAACGGAAGCCTTGCCGGTATCGAAATTAATCTGCCAATTCTTACTAGACAGTTTGTTCTTGATTTCTGTCTCTGACAAAATCTTCGGAGTATCCGCCGGCACGACGGGAACAGCCGGCTGACGGCGCTGGAGGTCCTGCGTATAAGCAGTATTCAGGACTTGTGACACAGGTGGAAAACTAGGGACAAGCTTCGGGTATTGATGAGTTACAATGTTTCCGAAGGTCGTATAAGTCGCTTCGAAGAGATTCGGTTTCCCTGGTATGAGTCCAAAGAGCAAGATGGCATCTTGCAAATTATTGACGCTGGATCCACCAAGGTCAACCATGATACCAGTCTTGTCGGCTTCCCTCACACCTTTGAAATACTTCGCCCAGTATTCGGCATCTTGTTCTTTATATACCTTGGCCTCTGCTTGAGCACCTCTCTGGAGCCAATCTGGGTATACTTTTATTTGGTCAGCCGCCTCATACATGGCCGATAAAGCCTCCTCGAGAAGGGGCTTGTTGTCATGGTCCCATTTCCTGATACCAATAATGGTGGCAGGCATTTGGGAGCGATATTCCTTCGTTGAGGCAATGGACACGATGCCTCCTCTGCCTTTGGCGATATTGACGTCGCCAGGAGTCCAAGTCACAACGGCGTTCACGCAAATATGTTTGGACTCACCAGTTCGCTTGCCGGCATGCACCACTGGCCGATCTTCGCAGACGCCGCTAATATATGCCTCTGCAGCCTTCAGGAAATCATCCGCAGCATACCAATTGACCGCATCTGGATCATAAGTGTGCTCATCGGGGTTATTCGGAATGTTATTGCTGCCGGCGTAATTGACGCCAATATTCCAGTCCCCATCTCGAAGGAATCCAGCAACGAGCGAGCCTCGCATGAGGCCGGGATTATCTTTCCACTCGGCAGGACCCATGAGCTTATCCTCGCCACGTGAATATCCGGGAGAGCCGACAACTTCTGGCAAATAATCGTTGCCAAGCTTCTGCAATTCTGGCCATATACCGGCCAAAGTAGCAGCAGAACCATCGCCCATAATGGCCATGAAATGGGCTCCATCACTTGGCTGCGCATTGCCTTTCGCAAGTGATCTTGCGAAAGAAATGAGTTGAGTCTGCATCTTCCCTACGTCATCTTCTCGGATGAAGTGGAAATTGACTCCGTGCTTCTCCATAAGAGAACCTCTCGTCGTCTGAGGACCTCCAACTGCCGCGGCGAGAGATAGTTGAGCATTCCAAGCCATTCCCAAGTATCGAATTTCGGGAGACTGGACGTTCGCAGGGATTTCACTTGGCAGATCTAGCTTCGGGAGTTGAACACCAGCTGAAGGAGTACTTTCCTGGACTTCAGGAAGTGCCGCTGTCTGGGCAATTGTTGCTGAACCGGCAGAAGCCGGATCAAAATATCCGTGTATAGCGGCATATTGCCGGAGACCAACGAGGAGACCAACACCACCGATAAGACCCAGCATAGGGCCCCATTTTACTTGCCTTGACATTTAGAATGACCTTCCTACTTGAACAGTCCAGACATGGACTTACGCTTTTCTTCTACAACAGCGGAACCAATATTTACATCTGAGCCATCATTAGTGGCCACTCTCAAATTTGTGACTGAGCCACTGCCTGAACTTGCGGCCATGAGGGCAGGAGCGCGCTTTTGCCATTCCTTAAATTTGGCCAAAGTCTGCTCCCTCATGACTCCACGAGAAAGATCAGCGTTGAGGACAAACTCTTTATAATCGCCAATGAACTGCTTGATTTCGCCGACTTGCGCGAAGTATTTATTGTTTTGCACTTCAAGAGCCATATCGTAAACTTCTCGACGTTCATTACCTAAAACGACTCGCCGAGCAGCATTCATTGCTTTATAAGTATCATTTATGGCGTCACGTTTATCTTTTTCTATCTGGACAGTGTTTTTTATTTTATTGTAACAAACAACGGTGATGTCGAGCATCTGCTTGACAACAACGATAAAATCACGTAGCTCATTAAGCAGTTCTTGATATGTTGTAGAAGACTCCCCGAGTTGACCTGCTCGGTCTATTTGGACCATGAAAGCCGCTTGCATTCCCTCTTCATTCATTCTTGCTTGGGCAAGGGATGCCCTTTGCATGCTTTCTTCTATATCGTTGCGAACGCCTGTCACGCGAGCGTCCATTTTCTTCTCTTGACCTTGAAGAGAAGCCAGAGCTTGCTTCAGCTCTCCGATATTATTGGCACAATCTTCCTCATAGCCTTCCATGATGGCTATAGGATCTATCTCAACAACAAATTTTCTAGTAAACAAGCGCATACCTGCGCGCCACCAATACCAAAGGACTTTGTGAATATCCTTGCTAGTTAGCAAGAATATGACGATTCCGAGGCCTCCGGCTAAAAAAGTGAAAGTCCATAAATTACGAAGAATTTCGTTAATATATGGGAGGACATTGTAAAGAACGTAGAAAGTGAGCGCGAGAAGGCCAGTCGTAAATACTGCCGTGACATAGTTCTCCGGCCTCTGCCAGCTATTTTTATTTGCGGTGGTGGTGAGATCTACCATGTTCATTTCCCAGTGAGACTCTGGAGCCTTGCTTTTTTTGCAGTGAGATCCGATTCAACAGATCTGTAGACAGTTTCGAACCTCGATTTCACTTCATCTATATCATGTTGCTCTTCGAGGACCGCAAGACCGCAGGTATGCTTCTCCTCATGGAGCTTAGTGATTTCTTTTTGAGCAGCATCGATCTCTGCTTGTTTAGAAGCTACTATTGAATCTATTTCTGATATTCGCGCTTGTTTCGATCCGACCTTAGTCTTAATTTGCTCTTCGAGAGTTTCCCTAAATTCCCTACCTTTTTGCTGCAAAACGCCAAGGCAAGAATCGACATCAGAAACAAGATCCACAAGAGTTGGTCCCCTGCGGACAACCATTTTCACGGCTGCCTTAAATCTTGCCTCTTCATTAGGTATTTCCGATACGAGATCGTTCATAGTATCGGTTATTTCTTTTTGATATTTTGAAGAAGATAAAGCCGGTTCAAGTTCCGTCTTGGCAGCTTTGTCTATAGCAGCAGCTCTTTCAGAATTAATCGATTTAGCAGCTATATTCGGCACGGGGACGGCTGGCTCCGTACTCGGAGGATCAGAGGGAGGAACTTTTATCTTTGCTTCTTCACTCTCTTCTGCAACTTCTTTGGTGAAGGTATTTACAAAAAAATCTTTGATCAGCATTCGTTTAATCCTAATTAGGTATATTACATCCGAACCAAATTATACTGATAAGCATGATAAACTCAGAATTTAAATCAATATATGATGCGAAGAGAATCAATAAGCTCGAACTATGAGGGAATCATTCAAAAGAACATATGGACGGAATGGATCAAATTCATCATATAAAGGACCGTCCATCTGATTCTCGGAGACATCTAATTCCCATCCGCTAGATAAAATCAGTCCGTAAACATCACATTCAACAGGTTGCCCGCCTTCGAATGATATTTTATAATCTCCATGCCTTCTAAATTCTGGAATACCTCCATCATCTGATATAGAATCGATTCCGCTCAGCCATGCGTGAGCCGCAGCGGCACTTCTCCAGACCCATCCTCCTGCATAACCATTCGGAAAATCTGGATCGTCAATTGGCCTACGGCCGATCTTTGACGGCCAATCTGCCAAAGATTCGTCATATGATTCTTTGTTGCCAATAGTGAAAGCATCTGGCCGGAGAAATGAAGCAACAGCGTTGTCGGCTGTGGCAACTATCTTATTCATTTCATTCAATATCGATTCATAGCTGGCAGAATTTACGCGATCAACGAATGCTCGGGCTTCCTCAAGGCTCATATTATTTGCACGCATTATTGTGCCTGGCCTTCCAGCTGGGAGGATAGAATGCGGCTTCCCATCAACACAAAATAGCGTCCAAGGAGGCGACAACGTCATTCCTTGACGCTACCGCCGATAAGATAGAGCTGGATAGAACGTCCTTGTTGTTCCATTCGGATTCCCTTAATAACACCAGATAAGATATATTCGGACAAAGACCTTGCTGCCGCTGAATCTGATTTATAATGGTGCTTGAATCGTTTCAGGGCTTCTTTCAATTCAATGCCGGGGCATGATTCTATAACAGCGATGAATCCTCTACAGGTTTCTTTGAATGGAGTCCATCGCTTGCCTGTGGGAGAACCCGCTTTCGAAAAAGTTTTATGTTCTGGTCGGAGCTGAGACCGCAAATTTCCAGTAATTCGTCGCTGAAATGCAGGATAGCATTCAATGTTAAGATAAGATCTTGTGACAACTATCCATCCAATGCCTGAAACAGAACATGCGAGTTTCGCCACTCTCGATTTATCTTTCGGAGGAGTAGCAACGAAAACACTATTAACAAGAGACCTGCGACGAATTGCTTGTTCCAAGACATCAAATCCCATCGTCGTCTTACATTCAATGGCCCAAATCAGGGAACCACGAACAGCAACGATGTCTATCGCATCGACTTCTTGATACACATCCCAATTATTGCCTTCTAACCAGGCAACAACTGAAGCAGCTACTTCAGTCTCAAGGATGGGTTGCTTCGGTCGAAACTTCCGGACCACACTCGGACATTACTTTGAACAAGAGAAGAAGGACCATTCACCTCCTTTAGCGGTGCAGTTCTTGTATGAAATATGGGCGATAGCAGCCCCGACGCAAAGAAGAACAGTGAATATACCTATCCCGTAGATTTGATATGATTTTTTCTGATCGTTGGTCATATTGACCTAGCGAAGAAGAAAGCTATAAAATCAATCAGGGCGCAATAAGGCAAATTTCTTCTTTCTCTTGCCTCTCGATTTGCGATATCCATGCTTCCCTGCATATTCAGATTCTGTCATGGACATTTTTACGGCCCTGTTATATAAAGTTTTCTTATGCAGGATCCATCCGTCCGGGCCTACATAATAATAATCTGGTGGAGATATAGACATGAGCTTCCATCCTGCAGCCAGATATATTGACCCGGTATGGCCGAAAGTTTCATCTGCAAATGATATGATGGCGGAAATATCTGGTCTTTTCCGAAAAATATCAGAGCAAGCTCTCGATATAGTCCATGAAGCAAAATTCTTTTTTTGATAATCAGGCCTAATACAAAACCTGTCAAGCTCTATGACAGATCTTGGAGATAGCTCCATTGAAGTAGCTACTTCCTTTCTAATAATAGGAGCAAATTTACATATAGCAGCAAGTTCATTATTATGGACTGAAACATAATAATGAGAACCAGATCTTCCATGCCCGGAATAGTGGAAAGCAGATAGGAAATTGGAACATTCTTTCTTTTCGGCTTCTCTGAAAAGTACGTCAGATAAATTAAATTCAACAGTTTTCTTCTCACGAATCCCAGCAGCTTCTTCAATTTTCGCTATAATTGAAGACGGATTCATGAATTCTCTTTCTAAAAGATAAAGAACAGAAGCGTTGGAATCAAATTTAGATAAATATGTTCTTTTCGATCTATCACGAGCTTCCTTATCTGGTAGAGAGTGCCAATACTCTCCCTGACATTCTATATAAAGATTCTTCTCTTGTATATAGAAATCAAATAAATAAGGGCCGACTGGATATTGTGGTTGGAATTCAAGCCCCATAGATGATAAAATAGTTTCTGTCGCAACCTCTATAGAAGATTTCTTGCCAGATTGTAAGGACCTAGCAATGGCCGCTCTTCGCTTATTTTCTTCTAATGACCAGAAATCCCTAGACTGCTGAGATCTAATTTTCCTATAGTTATCGTTCTTCCATGCTTCTCGAACAGCTTCAGTTACTATTTTTCTATATGAATCATCAAGCCATCTCTTAACCGAAGCTTCTGAACATTTCTTTCTAAATTCATCATCTTCCCATTTTTTCTTTAAAGCAATCGATAATTTGGAACTTCTGTCAGGACTTGCATATATTTCTCGCATCTTTGCCCGAAAAACGGGGTCTTTTAATTTTTCAGTGATTAGACTAGATTGTCTTATTTTATAAGATTCTGTACCAACAGTCTTCTTTATATTCCTAATAGTTGATTCTCGTCTATTAGGATCTTCCCATTGAAGGCGACTTTTTTCTGCCATTTCAGCTGCGTATTGCGGATCTTTCCATTTATCGGATTGTTCTTTGGATCTCTCCTTTCTATATTCAGAATCTCTGAATGCAGCTTGCTTTGCTATATAATCGGGTCTCTTCCATACTTCAATCTTCGAAGATATGACTTGGTTCCTATATCCATCATTTTTCCATAATGCTTTGGTGGATTTGGATAAAGACGCTCGCCTAGCGTCGTCATATGAAAGGAGACAACCCTGCTTATGTCGCTCCGCATACCCATCTTTTGATCGCATGGAGGCAAGAGACCTGCGTGCAGAACATGTTCTGCACGCAGGTCTCTTGCCTCCAGAAATAATTTTCTTAACACTCCTGATGGAGATGTCATATATAGATCCGCACTCACATCTTATACACACTCTGGATGAATTCTTAGATGGAGTTCCGAACCGGTCTATAGTTTCCTGCTCTAGGAACCCCAATAACTTATCGAAGGAGAGCAAACCACTATTTTATCACATTAAGTTGTTATGCGCCAAGTCCAACTGAGAGTACTAGTACTCGGTTTGTTAATTACTTGGAATGTTAGATAATTGACAAGTATATCCTTGCCGACAACATTAACTGTCGTATCATATGTTCCGTTTGGAGGCAAAATTGGATTAGTGACGGACATATTTGTATCAACATCACCTCCGAGCAGACCCATTTCAGTCAGAGGTCCGACGGCTTCGGATTCTGAAAAGGTTGTCGTGAAATCGACGATATTTGTCGGTATTCCGCTAATAGAACCTTCCACGTCCACGAAGGACGCAACAGAAATCTGCTTACGAGCTAGTTCATTATAAAGAGACCTCTGAGTCGAAGTCGCGGCAGGCGGATTCATGGGGTCCCATGAAATATTGCCAGTGCCGATCGCAAGAGCAAAAATTCCAAATTTTGGCTCCGAAACATTCGGAGTTGGAGGGCTCTTCAAGAGACGAGCGATCAGAATAGATGCATCAAGCGTAACAACATTCTTGCGATGACCAGAATCCTGGAGCTCTCCAGTCTTGCCATCCCTTAACTCCCAGAAAATTTCTCCAGAATAACAACGTGCCGCTGCTAAAGAATCTTCATGGTGGACGGAGAAGAGTCCTTTCGAAGATGGCTTCTTTGAGCCATCCCTTAACTTCCGCATCGGCTCTCTTGACGTAGGCATTCTTCTCATAGGTAACTCACATTACTTGCAAAACAACAGATGGACCGGATGGTACCGGGGTCATTATTCCGACGGCTGTGTAGGCCTTAGGTTGTACTCGATATAGAAAGTTGTTCGTTCTAGGAAATCCTGTACGACTAAATCGAAAATTTCGGCTATTTTGTTGGACTATGGGAGCATAGAGGTCTGCTGCGAGTGCACCTACATCGATACTGTCTATATCTATTTCATTACCCGCGCTATTAATGAGTAATGAGGGAGAAAAGAAAAGAAGACCGTTAGACCCGGAAAGAGACCCAGTTTGTGGCTCTCCAGAAAATTGAGATGGTTTAATATCGCCAAATCTTACTCGCAGGGGGGCTGGATAGATAGGAGAAGTGAATTGATTTACAACACTTCCACCTTGTGATGTTTGCTGGCCACCCCAAGGGAGACCACCGAATCCACCGCCACCGAATCCACCGGACATTCTAAATCATCTCCATTATTCCAGAATGATCATACCAAATCCACCACCTGGATCTCTGACCATTTGATAAGTATGGAAGAATCCATCAGACCAATTAAATGGTATTCTTAGCAGAGGTTTATTTGCATTCACATCTTGGATCTTCACGTAAGGTATATTTGATAAAGCATCAAACCCAATAGCTGCGGCCACTCCTGGACCAATATTGCTCAATAAACCAGCATAGATGCTGGTTTCAATATTTGGATCGTAAGTAAAAATGTTTATCCTCATGCGGACGGTCATCGTTAGTCCAAGAGTTGGAGCATCGGGAATACCCGTCGCGATTTTATATACAGAAGTGGAATCACTAATGCGGTACCGCAGGAATTGATCTGGTCCAGATGTTTGAATTACAGCTGATGTAATACCGTCACCGTCAACCCTCTGCCATCCTTTATTTGCGACAGGCATAACATATGACACTGTAATGATATTGGTTATATCGGAGTTTAT
Organism: Methylobacter sp.; assembly: GCA_036561065.1. Classification (GTDB taxonomy): domain Bacteria; phylum Pseudomonadota; class Gammaproteobacteria; order Methylococcales; family Methylomonadaceae; genus Methylobacter_A. Next base: position 9,329 of record DATBQC010000620.1, read on the forward strand.
ATGGTAAGTCGTAGAAACTCTATGCGATTCGAACTTCATACGAAGCTCATTCGCTAATGATGTGGCAGTATATATTTCTGTCGGATTTGAAATAAGTATTATATCATCCAAATCTATTGAGAGATGGAAAACAGCACTACCAATATGGGCATTGAATTTTACCTTCAACTCTATGAGAAGAACGATCGCTGATGGTAAATCAGTGGCATCAGCCGAAGTAATGGTATTTATTGTATCGTTAACAGGATGGATACTTAATTGCGTTCTATGACTATTATAATGTAGCTTCAGATTGTTCGAGAGCTGGATTATATCTTCAAGCCTTTGGCTTTCTGGAAGTACATCAGCGTTATATGTCAAGAATTGGGGAGCAGTGTAAGCGATTTTGCCTCTAAGATAGAGAGTTTCATCATCAGAAATAGGATAAACATGACCAGATTCACCATCTTCAAATTTATAAAACTTCATACTAGAGTATAGGACTCTAGATGGTGGATCAAGGCGAATATAAATAGTCCCACTATGAAATCCTTGGCCAGTATAATGAGCATTCAGAGTGTTTACGGTATCTATTATTAAATCAAGCAGAGTGCTTATATCAATGGCATCTGCCGCAGTTATTATATTCGTATTATCATTTACAGTGTGAACTGCCTGCGTTTCTTTTATAACAGCCGTTCGATGAATATTATATTGATTCTTCACCGCATTAATTAGTGCAAATGCAGTTGTAAGATCTATTGCAGCATCTGGAATGATATTATTCACAAAGTCATCTGATAAATGTACTCTCGATTTTGTTAGATGGGATAAATAAGAATCACGTATCATATTCACTTGAGTGATGGCGGCCAGATCAGGAGCATTGATATATAAATTATAATTTATAGAATCTAATCCATATGCCAAATGGTATGTTACTTTTGTCCTATGGAGATTATATTGCAATTTAACATTGTTTAATAACGTAAAAGCATCGGCCAGTGTAATGGCGTCGGGAATAGATATGATATCAAGTTCATCATTAGTTGGATGGATATAAGAAAATGCTAGAAAATTTGGCAGACTTGATATAACTGGTTGGACTGCAGATATTATCTGGTCCCTGTGTTTATTAAATCTGTCTTTTTCTTCATTGGCCAAGACAATAATAGAACCTGGGTCTATTGATGGAACACCGCCAACAATCTTTGCGAATCTAAAGGGGCCAGTATTTACCGGAAGAATGGGCGTCACCGCGAATTTTCCGGCTCCAAG
>DATBQC010000621.1:0-1935 GCA_036561065.1 Methylobacter sp.
CAGCAGCTTTTCGGTCAGCGTGGTCTTGCCGGCGTCGGGATGCGAAATAATCGCGAAGGTGCGCCGCCGGGAGATCGGATCGGCGAATTTTGACGGCGCGAGGCCGGCGTTGGGCGTGGGAGCGTTCATTTTTCGGGACGAAACCTTTTGGCGCGAAAAGCGCGCGCCTTCTTCGCGCCGTCTTAGCCCGATCCGCGCCCGGTGGCGAGAGGGCCGTCACCAGCGGTGGTCGGCCAAGTTGAAATGTCGGCCTTGCGCCAGGAGGGGAAATCACCCGGAATTTCGCACGCAAGTCTTTACGCGTTAACTCAATGATACAATGTAATGGGATGCTCGTTTCAAAAATCTTGAATTCCATGACAAGGCGGCATTAAATGGTATTCAGTGCTGCCGCCAATTTCTCAGGAAAATCGACGATTGCATCGAAATATCTCGAAACAACCAAATACCCTGTGTTGTTATCTTTACCGTGGGCTATTTGATCTCGCAGCGCCTTTAGACTGTCAATTGATAGCATCTCTTCTTCTGATAGCGCGTCTTTGAGAACTGCCCATAATCTCCTGTCAAACTTGTTGAGAATAGATTCAATCTTGCTGCACCCGAGACTGTTTTCCCAAGAGACGGTCGTTTTTACAAATTCGCGGATCGATGGATGACTCCTGGTATCACAAAATATAGACAACTCTTCTTTAACACTTATCTCAATGTATGCAGATGCCATAATAACAAGGTATTTTGCGAGATACCCTTGTATCCGCGTATCGTCATTGTCAGCACAGACCTTGCATAGCTCCGCAAGCTGCTTCGTTTTTGCCCTATGTGACTGGACGACGGACAATGGCATGTCAGGCCAGCAGGTGCTTTTCAGCGGCGCTGAATCTTTCTTTGACGCTCTGATCGTCTGCGGTGCTTCGTGTTACCAGACGAAGAAAGCTGGCGTCCTTCATCAATGCGTTATAATGCGCGAGAAAAGCAGCATTGCCCATTTCTCTAAGTTGCCGGATGTTTTTTGAGACGACGACCGTCACGGAATCAAAGGCCGCCGCGTTAAGCGATCTCACGGGGCGAAATGGTTTCTCCCCTACGGCTCCAGTGATAAAAGACAGAGCGTCGATAAAATCCTTTTCCATAACTTTCGGCGACTCCTTCTCCAATTCTCGGTTTAACGCCATAAAGCGGTTCAAAAACGCCTTCATTGGTGCTTTGTATGGTTCGCTTGCATACCTAAAAGCAAAAAACCGAAGAATCAGCTCTAGGTCTTTTCCTCTTTTATTTTTCGGCCCAAAAACCTTTCTCCATAACTCATTGTTATTTAGCTCAATGATGAAGTCCTGAAATGCCCCGTGATACAGCGCGGCCCTGATTTCTTGCGGCTGCAAGGGCGTTCCACCTGTATTAAGCCGTTCGAATATGTAATACACGCTGCTCGAGTCATTTTCAGGAGCAAGCTGTTGAATGATAGTCGCATGTATAGCCGTATCAAAAAAACGCCTATTGTCAGCTTGATCTAAATCATCAAGCGCCCTTCCATTGAATTTTGATTTCAATTTGTCGAGTCTAAACACCCTATCGCTTTCAGGGAATTTTCCAGAAGCGAATGCCGCAATTGTTGTGAGCCTTTGAAGGCCATCTATAATGAGGTGCTTCCGAGTAGACTCCTCCCGATAGAGGAATATTCCGGGTATTGGGAGGCCTAATAGAATTGACTCAATAAACTTTGATGCCTGCGGAATTGTCCATACAAACTGCCGCTGGAAAGACGGGCGGAAGATGTCACCGGATTGAAGGCGAGATATAAGGCCGTCAACGAGAAAATCAGCTCCAAAGCTATTCACGGAATATACGACATCCTCATCAATGTCGTCTTCGTTGACATCATCGAGCGGCTCATCGTTGCCAGCAAATTCGTCAATCATTGGGGAGAATTCCCTTGTA
>DATBQC010000622.1:0-3160 GCA_036561065.1 Methylobacter sp.
GCCCCTCTTTTTCAGCGCCATCTACTGTGCCGGCTTTGATAATTTGCGCCTGCGCGCGTGCCAACGAAATTTTAGGATGGTTTTTGTATACGTTTTCAATCCGATTTAAAAACTCTATCGTTTGCTCTGGCACACCTTGTACTGATGTCAGAAAAGATGCGCGACGCGTCAAATTATTTTCGCCGAGAGCCTCGACGAGATTCAAATAATCCAGTGCGGTAAGACGATCTGGAATTGATTGACAGCACCATTTGGCCGTATCCACCTCCAGCAGTTTGCGTACATGATTAATTACGGAAAGATCCGCCAAGACTTGTAGTTTATTGCTATCACCCAGCGAGACTGTACCGCGCACCAATCCCTCGGCAGTGTAATCTTTAATTGGAAACTCATTGTCAAGCAGCTGTTTGAGATGGATGTTATTAAACTGTGCCCAATAATCCCGATCGGAAAAAGCACGCGCCGCCAAAAACTGCCACATTTCCCCCTGTAACTTCAAGGACTCTACGGCTGCAATTGATTTATTCTTATTAGCCCCGCCATAGTCGCTATCAATATTATTGGCATCCAGTTTAGCGATCAGTTTTTTTATACCCGGTTTAATTTGGGAGCTTAATAATTCAACATCGGGTAAATTTCCATTGAGCGCCGCAACCAGCTCTTTCTCTTCTATAGTCTTGGGCTCGCCCAGCACTTGCAGCGCAGCGGGTCGCAAGCCAAGCAACATGAAGGCTCTAGCCTTCAGTACGCGGTAGTCTGGGGAATCTGGCGACATGCCAAGAATAGCCAGTAGTGACTTTTCGGCAAAGCGCTCTTGGGTTCTTTCGGCATCTTGCGGCGTTAAAGCAGCCAATAACTGGAAGTATAGGGCATCGCGAGCAGGCTCTGGCTTTTCAGCGATCATAGCCAGAGGAGAGGACGGCAATTCAGCAACCTCAAATCGACTTTCCGGTTTGGGCGCTGTCAATATCGAACCATCTACTCCAATTGCAGTTAATATTTGTGGCAATATTGCTTGGTATTTCTCGAACGGGGGCTGCTCATCCGAAAAACTAATGTGTTCAAATTTCTTTGAAGAGGATGTCGTCTGTGCGTTCAAAATACCGTCCGCACTTCTCTCTTGTGATTGAACACTTAGCGACATCTGGTTTGCCCTGTTATGGCCTACATATCCCCAAATAATTCTTTTAACACCTATTTTGTCAGCAAAACTATATACCTCGTTTGGATCAAGAATACGATCCCCATCACCCAAAGCACGTGCAACGAGATAGGGATCCGGCACATGCAATTTTTGCGCTGTTGATATAGCCAACACAAGCTGAGCAGTCATAAGAGAGCGAGTTGGGCGGTCTAACGCAAATTCTTGGACTTGGAATGGAACGATAAGCGCGTCGAACTTGCCAGTGGATAAAAGTTTTTGATAAATCGATTTTTCGGTAGCTTTCCAGTCCGACACGGGTCTGGGATATGTCTTCGGCAATTCTTTTCTAGAAAATTCTTGCGCTTTAAATTGGGCAATTTGTTGTTTGTTAAGTAAGTCAACCCGAAGAGCTTCCGCTCTCCGTTCTTCCTCCTCATGCTGCTGCTTTTGAAAGTAGTAATAGCCCACAGACCCAACGCAAACAATGACTACGAGCAATGCCGCTATTATTCGTACAATAGATATTTTCATGGTATTCCTGTTAACCGTTTTGAAAAAATGAATAGGTGGGGAGAATAAATTAGTCGTTTAGCCCCACGCTTTCTTGCCGATGTTCTTTGTTCTATTAATTGTCCGCTTTGTTCTTGAAATTACTTCTGCCTTATCTCTAAACTACGCTGAATACAATATCGAATTTCACTCAGTGATTTATATCGGCCATCGCATTGGAAACCATGCTACGTCCCCCATGGCATGATCTCGCCGACAGGATGCCGAACAAGAAAGTTCGGCTTGATTAGGAGAGCAAACGGTAGTGTCATTGTCGACCATAAAACTGCCGCGGTATATCAGCCAAAGCTGATTTTTCTGTCAGCAGAAAACTACAGACGATTCTAATTGGATGTGAAATTTGGATTGTAGGAAGCGGTTGTCGAGCCAGTATTCCATGATGAATAAAGCTCGTGGCTCAGGGAAATAACCAAGTGCAGTCATGCGGAAGGATGGGGTAAGTTCTATGATAAAATTAAGCTTACTCACCCAAACAGATCCACGTCCCTCACTTAATGTTACTGAAATTACTGCCGCTGCTTTCCACGACGCTGTTTTATGCATTGTATTACCTGATCAGCACCTTTAAATTCGATGTACAGATATTGACTGCATCGGTTCCTTACGATTACCTGCTGCAACTGGTGGTCGCTTACGTGCTTTATGCCTTATCGAAGCGGGTGTGGATTTTCCTGGTGATTCATGCGCTGTTGATGGGGGTGTTGTATATCGGTAACGCGGTAAAAATATCGTTTTTTGGCGGGCCGATTATGCCGGACGATATTTTTGCGCTGCAATCGCTGCTGTTAATACTCGACGGCTGGCGTTTTTTTGCCGCCGCGATTCCGCTGGCCGCCATTGCCAGCCTGGTCTTGTTCAATTTCAGCATGCGCCATTGGAGCGCCTATCTGGCCAGCATGGCTGTCATTTTGCTTGGCATCACCGTAGTTTACAAACCCGCTACCCTGCTCGATCCTCTGGATGGTTACTTTGGCAACTCGGTATGGGATCAGCGTTCCAATTACGTATGGCGCGGCGCAACACTGTACTCGCTGCTGGAAAGTGCACGTTATTTTGCGGCAGCCGAGGTGATTCCTGACGCCGATAGGGCCGAGGAAGCTGCCGATAAATTATTGGCCGCCAATCACATAGGTTCCCTACCGGTTCCATTCCTGCCGGTCGCGTCTAAAGAGGCCGTTGTCAAACCGTTTACGCCGCGCAACATCCATATCGTGTTGCTGGAATCGTTCTGGGATCCCAATACGCTGAAGAAAGCAAAATACAAGCAGAACCCTCTGTCGCCTGAGTTCCGTGAACTGTGGAAGAGCGCGGAATACTCGCATGCCCTGGTTCCGGTGTTCGGCGGCTTTACCGCCAATTCCGAGTTTGAAGTGCTATGCGGTTTCCCGGTGGTAAAGCACTCGGTCAAATTTGAACGCCAGATGCTGAACGATGTGCCTTGCTTGC
>DATBQC010000623.1:0-3470 GCA_036561065.1 Methylobacter sp.
ATCAAAAAATGGGTGCGTCGATATAGTATTTAATAGATTCGTTGGTCCTTTTTCATCTTCAGCCATCTTTACTATTCAGGATTCAGCTGGTGGTCCTGCCGTACCTATGACTCAGCTCAATTGGATGACTGAATCCATACCTGCTGATACAGTACGCGTTCAATTGCCGGGAGGCACTCCAACAGCTCAAGGATTCAAGATAAATTATTCCGGTGTCGTTGATATCTCGTTAAACGTTGGCACTGACTCTGTGCCTTTGACTTTAGCTTTATATCGAAAGCTCTCACCTGGATCATTATCTTTATCAGATCTTTCTCACATCAGAATAACTCGTGCTGTCGTCGTAAACGTGAGTTCTAGGAAGATGAACTATGCGACAGTTCGTATCTTCTTTAACGGACCAACTCTCAATGCCAGTGATATAGAGAATTGGACATTCTCTCTTCCGGGCCTTCATACAGCTGCTGCTAGCGGACCATCCGCAGTATCTTCTCCAAATGCTTCTGATTTGACCACTTGCATCACACTAGCCAACGAAGAGAAATTACGATTTAATAATCATATATCATATGCGAATGCCCATGGAGGTGATGTTTCTTCAGATGTCGTTATATCACCAAATGCTACTGATTTGCCGACTCTTATCACATTAATACATGAGTTAGCCCTTAATATAAATACTCATTTTCACAGGGGGCTACCATTTCATACTTACAGAACTGATGGAACCATCTCAGGTACTCCGATAGATTTAGCTTCGTGTATTTCATTCGCTAATTCTATCAAGTCGTTTTTCAATACTCATATACTGGCTAGTATTCCTACTGTGCCTATATCTTTGGGAGTGACGGCCATATCTCCCATCAATGATCATTCGAGTTACTCTGCCCCAAACACTGTTTTCGATGTTAGAAGCGAATATAATTATTATACGGAATTCAGGATTGCTTGTAATGCAGAAAATATTGTGCTCCCAATACTTTGTGCTGCAACTGTCACATCTGCAGATGGTCTTAGTGTTACTAATCCAACAGATCCAACCGGTCTCATTTATGCAACGGCAGTTGTAGACGATGTTACTGATCGCACAAAAACCGATATTCCAGAGCTATATATTTTTGGGCTAGCACCCAGCGTCTATTATTCTAAGATCCCTGCTCTATCTGGGCCTGTCGCACCTGAAATAAGTTGCGATATTTTTATGATGGGGGCTGATTTTGTTCTCCCGGAGCCATCTAATTTTCTCTTGAATGGTCCTGACGGACTGGAAGATATTCAAGAAATTTCCTTATCAGCTACTCTTCCATCAATACTATGGGCATTAAATGAATTGATCTTTTCTTATGCAACACATATCAGGAGCCCCGCAAACGGAGGAGCTGCTCATCTAACGCAGGACTTCAATAATATCATTATTGATCCAAATGACTACGCCCAACTTCCTCTATCTACTTTCTTTGTATGTGCCAATTCTTTAAAATCAAAAATGAATGCGCACATGCAAAGTGTTGTCTACCACTTTCAGTCGGGAGACTTATTTATAAATTCCCCTGATGCTGTTGATATACCTACTCTCATTGCACTTATAGATGAAATGAGAGAAATACTATTACTTCATAATGCATCAATTGGCCCCCATTCTGCTGCTGGAGCCAAAGTACTATGCGCTCCACTTTATGATCTGATCCGCGTTTTCCCATCTGAAATGATTCATGAAGCTATCTATAGTCTTAGTGGATCATTCAGAACCAAAATGAATTTAATTGGTTCATTTTTTGAACAAACATTTCTCACTCCTGGGTCGACCGGTGGTGAGTTAATTAAAGATATTTCTTACACAGAACCATTTCCTGGCATTGCTATGAGACCGTCTGTTGCATCAGCCATCCCAAGATCGGGGCTCGTGATTAATGAAGAGGATATTTTCTTTTTGCCAGATACAATAGAAGTTTTCTTTTCAAAAACAATGAGGCAAATTCCATTAGATGCTTCTAACTTTGCAATCGCCGGAGGTTCTATAATCCAAAAAGGAATTGGCTGGGTCTCTGATACGATAGCTGCCGTGAATGTCATTAAAATGGAATCGATGTCTTATAACTTGTCTGTTTCAAATCTCACAGATGCAAGTGGGAATTTAATTTACCCCTGAGATTCCCTCTATGATAACAGTTCAAGGTGTTGCTTCAGTCTTAGACAGGACCATTTTTGTTAACAAAGGTCCGATTGTCAAGAAACCGCTCCCTCTCTTGACAGGGACTGACTTGCACATCATTAGTGCCACTGAAATTGAGATACTGTCTGGAAATTTCAGTGCTCAAGATATTGGCCGATCATTGCAAATACAAGGCAGCTCCAGTGGTTTAAATGATGGGGAATTTACAATAAGTGAGGTGAGGACTTCGAAGAGGCTCATTCTTATCGATTCAAGCCTTGATATTACTGATATTACTACCACCACTTTATTAGTTGTCGCATTAGCTAATGAATTGAGAATTCGATATGAAGGTCATAGGATTCAGCACGCTCCTGATGATGATGGGAATATAGTTGGTATTCATGGGACTGATGATACTACGAATATCATCACAGCGCCCGCGGCTTTTGATTTAACATCTGCTAACATCTTACTGAATAATATTCGTACAGTCTATTCAGCACATATATCTGATGTGGCTGGCAGTCCTCCTGTCCATAAATTTATCGATCCGGATGATTTATTGGTCTCAGGGCCCGCGACTAGTCTTGCGTCGGCTATACTGCTAGCAAATGATCTCCGTAAACGATTTGAATCTCATCGGCAAAACCGATTCATCCATGTTATAGATGACTCTATAAATCGAACAGTTGCACCTGCTATAAAGCCTGTCGTTGGGACGTATCCTGGCCCACTTACCGGGCCGTTTATTTGGACTTTGAAAGATCCAAGATATGGAACTGTTGCTAATGATCCAACTGATGTTTCTGTTGTAGTTAATTCTCTCGGAGCTACAGTAGATGCGGTCTTTGGTTTGCTTGGCGCCGTAGTTTTACAAAGTAAACCCGGAGGATCTGATACCGTTGCTATTGATTATAGCTATATATCTAATCCCCCTGCTCGTCTGCTTAGGACAAATTCTTCTGAATTCAACACGAATCAAGATGGTAATCGAGGATTCGCTGGTCTACCGTCTCATAGGTATAGATCCAGATCTCATATTATAGAACCAGGTAGCGGTCCTGATCTCATCTCCGCAGTAACACCAAAGAAAGTTGGCTGGCGTTATAGGGGATTTGAGCGTGCATATTCTGCATTGACTAATGATCCGACGACTTTGCTCACGAATGTTCCGACAAATAAAACATTCTATCCAGTATTATTTAAATCAATACCAGAAATAACTATTAAGTATGACCCTGCTACATTACCGCAAGACGCATCCGATCCATGGATCTTGGATGGTGATGGTACCTTTTTCCTAACGCCCGGAGGA
>DATBQC010000624.1:0-6516 GCA_036561065.1 Methylobacter sp.
TTTCTGGTCGCGATCATTAGCCGAAATATCCATGGCTGTATAGCCACAGGAATTTTGATCAGCCCAGGGAAACTCCCTCCGAGCGGATCTAACCAACCTTTAATACTAAGGCTACTGGTTTCAATGTCTCGGGGTTCAATCTGAAAAACTTTTGCAATCCGCTTCGCCAGTAGATCTTGCGTGAAAAAAAAAATCATGGAAATACCAAAAAGATGCAAAAAACTACGCGTTAATTGAAATAAAAAACATTGTAACTTGAAAAGCATAGGTGACAACAGCGCCTCGGCCACCACCAAGCACCCTCCTGGACGGAGCTTAGATCGAGCCTCCGATAGCACCCCTTCCAGAGTTTCGATGGACTGGTGAATGTTGTTCCCGTTGATATGATGCAGTACCAACACAAAAATTATTACGTCAACCGAGTTGTTTTCTATTTCGTGCATGTTTCTAGCATCACTGACTATTTTAATAATATTGGGGTCATTGATACTGAATAACATGTCTGCCGATATATCCGTGACAATGATCTGACTGGGTAGACTTAAGTCATAAGCAAAGCGTCCGCCGTTTCCAATGTCAAGAACGACCTGGTCAGTAACCAGAGAATTTATCCGCTCTTCAATTTGCTCGTAGAGCATTTCCCATGTACCTGAGGCTTTTTGATAATTTTTAGCAATTCTGTCAAAATGTTTTTGTTCTTCGGATTTCATATTTATATACTTTTATTTTAATTTAGACCACTCGAGCCGTAATTAGTGCTATACCAGCAATCATCAGTACAATCCCAGCTGCCGTTGTCCAGTAGAAGGGCTCACGAAAAATTAACACCGAAAGCATGGTAACTGTCACCACGGCCCCGGAGGTCAGTACTGGACTCGCTACATTTAGCGGCAAACGCGCCAGAGCTGCGGCATAGAACAAAAATGCCACGGCGTAGAGCACCAACCCCAGCCAGAAGGGGTAATTACTTACTACTGATCTTATTGAATCGTCCAAATTAGGAAATTTGTATGGCGGCGTCATAGCCATTTTGACCATAACGCTGGCTGATGCTTGGGAAATAATGCCAAAAATCAGGATAAGCCATTTCATAAGATGGCTCCAACTCCGCTCTTTCGGTAGTACCGAATCGCTAAGTTCAGCGCTCGCTCTATTGATACTTGGTGCGGTTCATTCTTGGTCGCTAACATCTCGATGGAAATCACATCATTCGGCAGATGCTGGTTAAGGGCTTCAACTATCTTATTGTGGTCAGTTCCACCTTCCCCCAAAGGAAGAAGGTTCGGCTCACTGATATGAACATGCCCAATGAGAGACGCACAGTCCCGCAACACGGTGACCGGGTCTTCGCCATTGATAGTAAGCACCCCTGTGTCCAACTGCATCCTAATAGCCGGGTGGGCGATCTGTTCCACCATCCGAGCGGTTTCTGTACTGGTCGTCATGAAGTTGGCGCCATAGCTGGTTGGGTTGGGTTCAAGGCAGATCACTACGCCGCAGGATTGAGCGATGTCGCCGAGACTCCGAAAGAAAGGGGCTGCTACATCCACGACTTCTTGATCACTCAATCCGGTGCGATCTCGATTCTTTGGCGATCCAAATACCAGGCACTTAGCTCCGAGGCCTGCACCGATGCGGCATACAGCGGCGAGATATTGTAGCATCGCATCCTGAACCTCCTGTGGACCGAAGACGTTCAAACCGGTTGTACCAAATAACAGCGCCTGCATGCCCGTGATCTCAATACCACGTTCAGACCACCAGTTCTTAACGCGAACTATGTTCTCTCCTGTTGCCTTGTAGGGATCAGGGAAATACTTGCTTGGTGCAATATCAATTGCATCAATACCAAAACGATGAAGTAGTTCGACTATCGATTCATCTTCAACGGTATCCCAAGCAATATTTGAAATAGCCAGCCTCATAAGTCGGACTTGATCGTAAGTGGTTCAGACTGCGCATAGGCTCTAATGGCTTGAATTGTTTCACTCAAGCTGTACTGGTAATGTCCGGAGGCACCAAAAACTTGAGCATGACGGGTCTGCATGTCGTAAGTGACCGAGCTATTAGCCAAGACACATCCGAAGAATTTCCCAAAACCTTTCTTTGAAACATCTGCCACGCTGATTGGTTCTGCCGTGAGGTGTACCAACTTCAAACCGGCGTTGATCGCGATTTGAATGTCATACCAGAGGCTGACCATCGGGTAGAACTGGAAAATCCCTCGGCTATCAATCACGTTAAGATTATTATCATTCAAAAAGTCAAAGATGATGTTTTTGCGCAGCCCAGGACCGACCAATCCGGGGAGGCGAACGATCAAATAGCTGTCAAAATGGTTTTCGACAAACTTCTCCAGCAAACGGCGGTGCAGGCCGTAAGCATGAAGTCCAGATTCGTCTACAGGCGTGTTTTCATCCACCCCTATTGGATTTTTGAACACATCGACAGTACTGATCAGTATAAAGGTTTTGCACTGGATGGTTTTCAGGTGCGCGATCAGGACATCAATCTTTTGCCGATCCGCTTCTGGTTCCCGGTTGGCAATCCACTTCTGGGCCGCTGTACCTGCACACACAACGGTGTCGAACGAATGGCCTCCTATATCGCTGATATTTGTTGAACGATAAAGCGATTCAAAACGTGCTTGCTTAAGAAGTGTACTTCCAACGAACCCAGAAAATCCAATTAGCGCATTAGCCATTCATTGCTCCAAATCTAGCTTATTCTTAAGCCGCTTTACCCACAATTTGTTCTGCATCTAGTTTTTCAAGCACATCATATATGTTGTCTATTTTTCCACCCAATACGGAATAGCAACCCGGTAACTCAAGGTGTTTCTCAAACAAAATTGGCCTTCCATCGTCATTTTCGTTCTTCACCAAAACGGTTTTGACCTCGAATAACGAGTCAACATATTTGGCATCAAGCGCTACGGGGAGATACCGCCCCACATCTCTGATCATGCGATCTACACGGGTTGCGCATTCGTAATTTTTGAGTTTTTGGTAAGGGTCTATGTCTTGCTGATCGTCCCAATGCAGGTGCGGGGTATAGCGCACATGTGTCAGTGTGTGAAGTCCACGCGCAGGGAATGGCATCATCGAGAAAAATGGGCCATCCATCACCGTGATACCCAATCCCTCGAGTGCTGGCGGTGCCTGCATGAGTGCCATTTCAGTAATTTCCTGTTTGAGGCCTGCTCGGATCCCTGGAAAGTCTCCCTTGAACTGATTGAGTCCGCTATAGGTGCAGTTGAATACGTAGCGGCAAGAGATTAACTCCTCCCTCCCTTGAACGGGTTGTATTGCAACCCGCAATGTTCTTTTAAACGGCTCGTTTGAGATCGCAGTGACGCGCGTTTCAAAACGAATCTGCACGCCACATTCTTTCAGTTCTCGCTCAGCCCAATTTGTCAGCTTGGTTGAGTCGAAAGCGTATTCTTCGACCAGAAACACACTTTCGATCAGGCGCGGCTCAAATAAAGCTTGCAGCGATGGGGCTGCAGGTTGAATCTTAGCGCCAATCTCCCGACAGAAGTGTTCAAATTGCTTGGCCGTGACCTTGGAATTACGCCGCGAAATAGCATAAAGCTTGGTAAAATCCTGATTCACTGCATCCGTCCAGTCGCGTACGAACTTGGGCAGATTAACTCGACTTCGATACGCTGTCGTAAAGCTTCGCGGATAGTGATAGCCGTTATGTACACGCGCCTGATTATTATAGGAGGCTCGAGTAAGCAGCGCCGACTCGCGCTCTATAAGGACGACGCGCTTAAGCCCTCGCTGTTTGACCAAGTAAATGGCAATAACTACGCCATAAAACCCGCCGCCGATAATGACAGCCTCTTGATTTACGCCTGTAGCCGACATCAGGCAACCCGATCAGGGTATATGCTTGACATATGGGGCTGCTTTGTCGTCGCTTCTTCAATATTCAGCTTCTCACTCCGGGTTATTCGAGCACTAGTGAACTCTTGACCTATGTGATAAAGCGGCCCCTCGTTCGACAGACTAGCCATTTGTAGGATATATTCACCAAGAATAAGAAGAACGAGCGAGATTAGAAAAAACATGCCTGACTGCTGAAGGGAAAGACTTGCCCAGCCAGGGGCCACGTTAGGTTTCATTAGGAGGATGACAAGTACATAAACCGAGTACAAAAGATTAGCTAAGGCTCCGAATAAAGAGAGTGAGGTGACAATTCGCATTGGTGCGCGGGTTGTCGAAACCAGCAGTCGCATTCCCCGATCAATACTTTCTCCCAGTCTCTTGGTTTGCGAAACCTTTGGCGTTGCACTGTAGTTGAGATTGACGCGCGCGAATCCCCCTGTTGCCGGCAAATGGCGATAAGTTATCGCCGGTTGAGGATGCTGAAGAATGAAGTTGACGACTCTCTTGCTAAGAATACGGTACCGAGGCGCTTCTTTGGATAAACACATGCCGTTGAACCACTTGTATAACCCATTAAACACAGCATCAGCACCACGATAGGCAATGCTTTGAGCGGTTTTTTGCTCATTACTCGCAAACACCACGTCTGCACCGCTAACCGCCTTATCGAGCATGTCCGGCAGAAAGCCAATGTCGTCTGCCAAAGGGTCAATGACGGCAACGAAATCACCCAATGCGTTTTCCAAACCAACCCATGATGCAGTGTCGACATCCATTTCTTTGGTTAGAGCATATACCTGCAAATTGGGTAGGCCATCCTCTCCCGTTAGATTTTTGAGGACAGAAACACTATCATCGTCCGATGCGTTGTCTACAATGATTAATTCATAGTCGCTGACAAGTGAGGAAATCCCGTTAGCCGCGTCTGATAATATTTTTTTCATATGGTCTGACTGGTTACGTACAACAAACACAACCGACAGAAAAACGGGGAAAAAAGCCATTCGAAACCCTTTTAAACGCTAATGGCAAGATTAGCACACTCGTATTGAAAAACCTTTTAAATCTGTGGGGGTGGAGCATAAGCGCTTACCTAAAAACCACACAATGCGATCCTGTTGGTAGAGTCGCTTTCGAGACGGTTCGCAGAGTTCCTTTGCTTCATGGGCATAAAGGTTCAATCAATACTTACAACTACGTCTGGTGATTAAATTTCGCAGAAAAACAAGCTAAAAAAATCAGCTACAATTACCCACTGATTCCTCCAATGAAGCTACCTCATTCATGAGACACTTCAGAGATGAATCAGCCAGTTACTACCTGCTACTGCTGAATAGGCGACAACCCCGCACGATTGGCCAACTGCTCCCCAATTTTATCAAACAGCATGACAGAGCCATGCTCGGAGAAATGTCCGTTATCAAAAGTGGTAATACTCGTATCCTCCAGCGTCCGGCGTGTAAGGCATCCTTCCTTATTACACATCGCATGGTAGGCGGAAATATACTTTATCCCCAGCTGCTTGGACAAGTTTTCCATACGCACATCCAACGCGGGAATGCTATCCACCAACCCAAGACGCAGCCGTACGGGAGGCACCCCTATCTGCAAATTATTTTTCCAGTATTTCACCAGTTGTTTCGACATACTATCCTGCCATTGGGGCGGCGGGCCAATCAGAATGATGTTTTGTAGGCCTATTTTTTTTAGCTCACTTACAGTCGCTTCCAGTTTTGAAATGTCGTAGTATATTTCTTTTCCTTCACGGTAACCGGGGACATATTCCGCAAACCAATTACCGTGCAGCAACACAATATCCGGTCTTATTTTTGCGATCAACGCGATATTCACGTCATTTATGCCTTTACAGAATTTGCGATCTGGGCTCTGCCACCCCAACAACGGCGCACAAGCAGAGGCTGTGTGCTGCGCGATTGCAAAAGAGTAACTTTTTTGCAATGATTTAAGACCGGGATAAAGTGCTGCCGCGTAAGAGTCCCCCCACAAAAACACTAGTGGTTTTTTGTCTTTTTCAATACATAATTCAGCAAACTTTGAGCTGTCATCTTCTGTCGGCAAATAGCATTCATGCTCGCGCCAACCGGCTTTAACATCATAATTAGATCGGGAAAGCTCCTCAATAAACTTTGGGATACGCCAGCCAATGCCATTGTGCGCAAAGATATAACCTCCAATAGCCGCCATCCCTGCCATCAGCACGACCAATAGCCAAACTTTTAAATATGAATTACTGCGAAAGCGAATCGGTTTTTCAACAAAACGATAGGTTATCCATGCAAGCAATACACTGAACACCACTATCGCGATGCGCACCTCTCTCGCTGGAACATGCTCGCTATAAATACGTGCAAATGATAGCAATGGCCAATGCCACAGATAAAGTGGATAACTGATCAAACCAACCCAGACCAAGAATCGATTAGAAAGAATAACACGGTTGGCGCAAGCTGCGGGCCCTGCTGAAATGATCAAAAAAGCCCCGATAGTTGGCAACAATGCCAACCATCCTGGAAACACCGCCTCTTTATTCAATACAAAGACTGCAACTGAAATCAGAATAAGACCAATTATGGATTTTAGGTTCTGAATATGGCGCCTGCCA
>DATBQC010000625.1:0-20347 GCA_036561065.1 Methylobacter sp.
GCTCCTTGTATGGACGAATGTCGATATTCGGTCCAAGAACTCGTTTCTAAATTCGATTTTTCGGATCCAAGGCATAATCATTTTGCTTATAAACGTTATTACAGGGATTTCCCAAGGTTGATGGTGAAATTCCCTGGGCTCGATTATGACCATTATGCACGAATGATTGTTGGGTATAGAGGATTTTATGATATTATGACGTTCTTCGCCCGTACGAATTATCGGCTAAAGCCGGAGTTTATGGAAATCTTGAAGGCACGTGGATCCGGTGTTTATTTGAGTGCGACAGAAGTCCAAAAATGGGCCGTGTTGCCGGCTTCTGTGAAGAGTGGCATGCTTAATCGATGGAAGAAAAACCCCGACCTCCAGCCACTCATTGACTATCTCACTGTTGCAGAAGTAATGCATCAATGATGACATCAACAGAGCAATAATACCAGTGATTACGAGCGTGTCATTAGTTCCCTAAGAGGTATTTATAATCTTTTCGAAGAGGCCGGTCTGGTCGATTATCCCTTTCCAGATCCGGATTCGATATAAGAATCCGGCGTAAATTCACGATCGTCAAGAATAGGGAATTCTCCGTCTAATCAGTCGGCGTGTGCCGGCGAAGGAAGAATCATGTCAACGAAGTCACCTGCTATATCTCAAGTTGCTGCGAACAAGCTCCGTGAGAAGGCCCTCGGGCTCGTCGTCCAAGACACGAAGTGCCAGCTCGAAATTGCCGAAACCCTCTACGAGCTTTATTATGGCACCGTGGAAGTCGGAGGAGGGGAGTTAGCCCTCTATAAGTTCTTCGGTTATCCCTCGTGGTTTGCTTATGTCGAAGAAGAAGTCGGCATGCATATCACGACGTCTCACATTTATCGGAATGTGCATGATATATTCATGATTCGGCTCAAGGGGAAGTGGGACATCGATCTGATGCCTTCTTGGACGAAAATGAAGGCTCTTGCTCGCCTTTCATTCGAACTTGACGCGAAGAATGTGAATTCTTGGCTCAAGAAAGCGAAGCGAATGCCCGCTTGCGCCTTAGAAGAAGAGATCGATGAGGCCCTCTACGGGAGACAGAAGAAAGGCGCACATCGTCATTTTCTTGCCATGCTCACTGATCGCCAGCTTACTTCGGCTAATGCGGTCATAGAACTTGGTCGCCAAGAATTTGAGAAGGAAAGTCTAGAGATGCGTGGTGAGAGAATTCTCGAACAGTGGAGTGCCGCCGTCATGCAGAAAAACGGGCGAGAAAAATTGCGGGTCGTTCCTGACGGCAAGTCTCGTAAGTTTGCTTGATCGATTGTATTCAGGGGCGCGAGATGTTTGAGCCGCGCCCCTGCTTCAGATTTACATCAAATAATGGTGCCATCACGAGATATAGTGATGACGATAATCATCTCGTCATAAGGCATATTGACTGTTGTATTGAGTATAATTATGATAATTATGAACCAATCCGATTGTCTATGTATGTAGTTCAGTCAGATTATCTGGATTTGGTGAATGAAATAGTTTATTCTAAACATTATGACTCCTCTACATTATCTAAAGATGCTTTCCCGCCTGAATTTCTTTCGAAGCATCCGATGATGATTGATTCTCTGATCATAGCTTATAATCGCTGTGATATTAAAGTCGCTGCTCTCTTGTGGAAAATATTCTTAGAGCTCGAAGTTAATATGTACGTTGATAATAGTCTTGAATTGGTGAATGGTAAACCGTCGATTCTCAAGACATACTTTCCTAATGAGTGGGAAATACGAAAAGAATATAATTTACATCAAAAATTGCAATATGTTGGCGAAATAATGGGTTCGTAAGTATTGATTCCATAGTTATATGAATCAATATGGCTATATCAATTCAGCGAATTGAAGCTCTCGCTTCTAGATCAAAAGTAAACAAAAGAGCAGTCGAAAACTTTTTATGTTCTCTCGATGGCCTTTCATATCAAGAGGCGGTCTCGAATTGTGAAATAGATGCTAAATCTTATAAATGGAATTATGAAACATCTTCGGCGATCCGATTGGGGATTATCGAATTTTTCTACCAATCCTGACATAGGTACCGGTATGTGATGATTTTTGTGATCTTTTCTATCTTTGCATTATTTCTTACGTTGATGATTATTGCTTGGTGGAATCGCCGACGATACCGGAATAAATATCGTCGGCGATTCAAGACCGCTGGAGAGTGATTTATTTTTAGTGTATCTTTGGAATGATGGTCTTAATTCCGGCAAATTGGCGTAGAGGACCTCTACCAAAAATTGAGCGTGGCCTCCAGCGTTTAACTCATGGAGAATATTGTTTACTGCATAATTTATATGCTTTACACGTCAGTAGGAAAAATGTGAAGCATGCTAATACTCACATGGTTATTGACCCGAGCACAACTGCAGGTAAGAAATTTGCATCTTTATATAGAAAAGGTTATGTGGATCGCGCAAGTATTATCAGATTAGATACGTCTGAAGAAAAACTTTCTTATGTGATAACGAAAGATGGTATACTCAGGCTTCTCAATCCGGGGCTTCTTTTAGTCGAATCTGTCATGAATCAATGACTCGGAGTGCACATACTTGAAAGTGGTCGCATCAATGCCGTGGCATCCTTCAAATGAAGAAAGTATGCTTCGTTGGAGTGTCTTGCTTGAATGCGGACACGGGCTTGAGACGTGGAGGAAGAAGGGTTCCGGATACCCTCGTAAACTCAGTTGCCCGAAATGCGGCGACGAACTGGTCACAGTTCTCCCTGCAGAAGAACCTGTAATTCAGGATTCTATGCTGGTTGAAGAGAACCAGTCTACATTGCCTGGAGTTGATCCGGTACAATTGGTGGAGAGTGCACCGATTGAGGAACCTCTCCCCACATCGCGTGCTCCAGCACGGTTCACTCTATGAACAGCACCAGTATTCCCGCAGCGATATTAATTTCAGTTTTTGTCCTCATAATAATACTAGTCTTCCCTCGTCCAAATGAGGACGAATAAATATTATTAAATAATATTTATTTGATCTCGTACCTTCATTAAGATTCGTCCTAGATGATTGAATCCTTGGCCATTACATACACCCCAATAAGTATCATTCCAGGTATTACCTTCTATCAATTCTAAGCTGCCTGTTTGTAAGAGCCTTTCACGCAGGTCGAAATTTCGCGTGAATTTATCAAGAACAATTTTTTCCATAATATTTCTTTTGACCGCCTCCCAGTCTTTTCGGAGTTTGATTTTCTTTCCCATTCTTTTTGCTTCAAGTGATTTTATATCTTGGCGAAATTTATATCGAATAGTATCGTCTAAAGTTTTTGCGGCTTGATACGCATGTTCGCTCGAATTATAGAATTGTTCATCAAATCGAACTTTGCATGGATAGAAATTAGATAAGAAAAAATGTTCTCCATCAAATCTATTAATTTGGTGCATATCGTAAATTACATTAATCGGTTGTATAATAGGTATTTTCGAGGAATATTCATGGTCCTACCTAAAAACCCTAATTCTAATATGATGGTTGGCAATGTTCTTATGACTGCGACTGCGTCCGGCCCTGTTCCTCGAGCGAGTATGATTGGAACGGGTCCAATAGGTTCGATGGGATCTACAGGTCCCTACTATGGTGCTACAGGAAGTGTTGGATCTGTAAATTCAACGCTTGGAATGTTGCCTATTTTGACTGACGAACTGTCAGTACAAAATATTGTGATTTGTCCACGTTGGGTTAATAAATACTTTTCTTTCCAAACTGAAGTTAAAATTAAATATGAGTATCTAATCCTTAGAGGGGAGAAGTCTCCAAGTATTTGTTGGCTTGAAACAGGAATATCATGTAATATATTCGATCCATCTAGTAGTGATCTCATTCTTAGTTTTGTAAATACATTTTATTCTCTTCAAAACATCGAATTTTCTGATTCAGAAAAGCAAGATATTACAAATTTTACGAAACATACCGTCTTATCGGCTCGTCATCTTCATATGCGCCAGGCTATGATTGTTTGGTGTTCCACTGTCGAGAAGGAAGATGTTGTTAAGGCTTGGGATGCAGCCATTGTTCAGAGCTTGATGAGCTCATAGTCTTAGGTAACGTCCTAGGATGAAGAGATTTCTATCAGTTTTTCTTCTATTTTTTGTTATAAATTGCGGCGGCCCTCCGCCGCCTGTACCTCCTCCTACTGACACTGATAAATGCGTCGCTGCTGGCAATAATTTGGAGAAGCTTCAGTGCAAAGACTCAAAGGGTGACCCCTTATGGGTCAATAAATCGGGTGAACCATTCTCGAAAACTTGCCAAATAATTCAAGAAGAAGGGCGTGTATCAATAGATCCGACATGCATTGCAACAGCTAAGACTTGCCAGGAGGCCGATTCATGTCCGGTCAATTGATTTGTCGTGTTGGAACATATCTACCAAAGCAAGACCTTAGAAAATTTGACGCAAAGACGAGACAATTTGTTCCTGTTGACTGGTCCCAGATGGGGAAGCCTTTCCAGGCAGTTCGATATACTATGGTCCAAGCGGCTGCAGCCCCTGTGGGGCAACAGAATTATTCAATTAAGGAACTGACTCCAATAAGTAACCAAGGATCAGCCGGCAGTTGTGTTGCTACCGGCTGTACCGATATGTTCGAAATTCTCATGGGTCTCGATGGTCACCAAGTGGTCCAGTTGTCCCGGCGTTGGTTATATTATATTGCTCGCGCTTACCATGGTTCCCAAAATATTGATAATGGCACATATATCTCAGCAGCCATGCATCAGTTGCAAACGCTGGGCACATTTGAAGAACAATACTTTCCATATTATGACGATCCTGATCATATAATAGGCGCGGAAAGCCACCCCGATCTTCCGTGTTATACAATGGCCAGTAATAACCGTATTCAGGATTATTACTGGCTAGACCCGAGCTCTGCTTCGTTCTTCGCCGATCTCGAGCTTGCGATTCGTGCAGATCATCCTGCTGTCTTCGGAGTCCAAGTTGGCACTGAACTCCAAGAATATGACGGATCCGATAAAATATTTGATGCTCCTGCAAAGTCCATTGGTGGCCACTGTATGATAACTGTCGGCGTTGGTTATGAATCAGGTACCAGATTCTGGTTAGTTCGCAACTCTTGGAGCGAGCTGTGGGGTGATAAAGGCCACGTTAGGTTCTCAGATGCCTACGTCAAATCTGCTGGCGAAATTTGTGTTGGTACCAGAATGGCAGCTGTAGCATAAATAGGCAGGCGGAAAGAGGGATGGTTTTTTAAAATTGCTAAGGAAACCTTTGGCTACGCAATTTATCAACGACCGGATGGGTCAGAAATAGAAATAACTCATGTTTACGACCTAAGTCAAGGACACAATACAACGTTCGAAGATATTGAATTGGCCGGCGAAGTTTCTTTATTTATCAAATCATTTGATAAATTTGATGATACGAAGTGTCGATTCTCCAGGTAACGGAAACTGAGCTTATTTGACCGTATCTGATATCTGGAGAATCGACAGTGAAAAAGAAGCAAATAACAGCGAACCCCGCTCCAATTCCACAAGCGCCGACACAGAAATCCGTTTATAAAGCACAGAAGCCAAAAGAAGGGCCTAGTTTCAATGATATTCCACAATTCCCGCGTGCCCACTATGAAGTAGATATTTCCTGGGATTATCTTGAAGATCATCTCAAACATTATTTTGAAGCCTATAACTTAGATCTCGATCCGGATTTCCAGCGTGCCCATATATGGACTCGTGAGCAACAAACTGCCTATGTTGAATATTGCCTTATGGGCGGTGAAGTCGGACGGAATTTGACATTCAATCACCCAAGTTGGAATACAACTCTTGGTCGTGATTCTCATCGTATGGAAATCATTGACGGAAAACAGCGCCTCGAAGCGGTCCGTTCTTTCCTTCGCAATGAGTTCCCAGTTTTTAGTCATAAATTCCTTGAGTATACAGATTTTCCTCGCATAGCAACAGTCGGATTCCGATTTCGAATCTGCTCACTTGAGACTCGGGAACAGATCCTACAGATGTATCTCAATATCAACGCAGGCGGAACACCACATACTAAGGAAGAGCTTGATAAAGTCCGGAATATGCTTTCAAAAGAACGCTCGGATGTAAACAAATAGCCGTGGCGTTGACTGTACATATATGGGAACCGGCTTGTGAGTCAAAGCCGAAAGGTCTCTTCAATCGGGAGAGATTTCCAAATACTCCTCTTGGTTGGTTTTGGGAAGAACCGAATTACGCAGCGGAATTATTTGTCTTGGAAATCAAACCTATCATATCACATGCTGAAAAAATGACCAGAACTATCAATGTTGAAGACGAAATTGGTCAGCTTCACGTATTTCAAGTTACTGTCTGCTGGGATATAATTGCTACAGCTAAACGCATGAATCCATAGTGTAAGTTCATGGAAGTTTATATTTAGCGCTGGTCTATACTAGACAATCTGTGCTTCTGTAAAATTTATTGGATGAATCCCACTGACTTGGATTTTATAAATCGGCTCTCTCAAAGAATGCGCAACCTCAGGGAGGTGCGCTTCCAGAAAATATCTGCTCGTATAAAGAAGAACCGGAATAAATCAATATTCTGTACTATATGCACAGTCATTTCATTTATTCCGTGGTTATTTGCCAGAAATGGTATATGCTTTATACTGTCCTGGGTCTCTTTATCATATTTATTATGGTATTTAGATCGTCTTCGATGGGATGTTCGAAACTTAGCGAGCGAAGAGATTAATAGCGTCATGGAGGATTGAGAATGCCGATTTCTTATGTTCAAGGAGATGCGACGTTGCCTATTGGCAATGGAGAAAAGTGTATCATTCATATCGTTAATGATGCAGGGAGATGGGGGCGAGGGTTTGTGCTTTCTCTTTCCTCAAGATGGCCAAGGCTCAGGTCTGAATATATAAACTGGTCCCTTCAAAAAGATTTTCAACTTGGTGCTGTTTCTTATTCGGAAGCTGAGCCAGGAATCTATGTCGCTCATATGATAGCACAGCAAGGAATACGTACCACAGGAGGAAGGCCTCCCATTCGATACGATTCCCTCGAATTATGTCTACGTCGAGTAGCCAGTATGGCTCAATCAATGAAATGGTCGATACACATGCCTCGGATTGGTTGTGGATTAGCAGGCGGCAAATGGAATGTTGTAGAACCTCTAGTCATTTCCGCTCTCGGGTTTTTTCCGATTACGGTTTATGACCCATAATCCCCTCTTTGCAACGGACCCAAACCCCGCCTGACGGATCCGTCTCAAGGAAATGCTCGTCGTCATATACGCAGACTGATTCCTGAGCACAATAATGTTCCCAGCATACCTGCCCTTGATTGATGATATCTATTTGCTCATCAGCATTAATTGTTATTAATGTCAGTGTCGATGTCAATGTCAGCATAATTAGCTTCACAATTTATTTTACTTCGTAAAATCGATTCTTTCCGGCGTAATTAACTGATATGTCCGGCAAAATACAGGTTATAGGGCCGAGAAAATTTGACCTTCCTTCGGATGATTTTGAAATTAAACTAGGTCAATGGTATTGGGTTTCTCCCGATGATGGAGAAGAAAATAAGGAGGAATGGTTTGGATGCGTACTCCATATAGGATCGAATTATGTTCAAATAAATTCCCCGAAGTCTAAAAATACCAATTATTATTCAGACAGAATCCACCTTGATGAATTCTGGAACCGATGTCGTCATGAACCCGATCCAGATTCTGTCATCAATAATAACATTCAAGCAAGCCAGCAGCGTATCCATATATTAATGGAGGAGGTGAAGGAACTTACTGCACGACTCGCCATTTCACCAAGTCCTGAACTTGGTGATGGTCAAGAAACGAAAGCATTAGCCCTCGCTAATTCATCCAACAGGGATTTCGATTCCTATAAGAAAGATCTCGTCAAAGCGCAAAAGAAAATACTTCCGGAACTATTCAACGAAATTGAGGCAGCCAACAATAAATTAGCGTCCTGGCTAACAGCAAAGCTCCTTCCAATACAAGCTGAAGCCGAGAAGATGAAATCTTCGATGAATCAAATCGAAGAACGAATATTCAGCGTCGAAATTTATGCTGGTTTGACCGAAGAAGTGGTTCGTGTAAGAGATGGTGATCCCGCTCCATTGAGTGAACAGGTTCGTCTGATGCAACGTCGCCATTATATGGATGAGGAATGCCTTGCTAACTATAAAACAGGAGGAATGAACTTCAAGGGTATCAAAGGATTCGATAAATGGTTGTCTCGCTCGGAAAATTTCAATCGCATTCTTCCATTTCCGAGGTGTGTTGTAGCCTTCAGAATTCGTAGAAATCGAGAATCTTTCGAAGGTGAACTGACCCTGGGAAATTATATACGATTTGCAGAAATGCAAGAGCTTAACGAAAGCACTTTTCTTTATATTCGGAACGGTGAGATTTTATATCGATTGCAAACTGTTATTGATTTTGAAGAGAAGCTATTTCCGGATCTGGATGCAGAGAAATTACGGGGCAAAGTCTACGGATACGGCTTTGTCAAGCCTGTAGATCGTCTCGTTTCAGAAGGAGAATATCTCGAAGCTCTCCGAGAAGCGGATGAAGAAGACTTGAAGATTGCTGAACAAGAATGTCGAGAGGAGATTGGCGAAGAGGAGCCATCTATTGGTGGCCATTTTAACTGGAAGCGACATGAAGTCGAGAAGTATATTCCATTTGACCGAAATACTGTTTATTATGACGATATTCGAAGAAAAATTGCTGATGAGATGAAGCGCCACAATCAAATAGCGCTTATCATCCAAGGACTGCTCGACAGATCCCCAGTCTTCCATCCTCATCCTCCCTGGCAAATTTGGACAGAAGCTGGATTCAAGTCTGCCCTCATTCCTATTTATGACGAATCTCGGGCTCTTGCAACTGGCGAAGTGCCAGACTTTGAGGCTTATCGAGCCAAACTCAATGAATCACTCTCCACTGGCTCTGTTACTGTTGGCCAGGAGAATTATTGGGAAATTGTCGAAGCTGAGAAAGAAGCTGATAGACTTGATAGGGACCATCGGACTCGCAGCAGTTATCGGGTTACCCGTTTTAGACCTTATGGAAATCCGGGTCCAGGTTGCATCTCTAAGGTGGCGAAATTCTCTCCAAAGCTTAAAGCATGTACTTATGAATGGATGCGTGAGCGGATTGGACGCTCTGTCGATAACAGAGATGGCATACGGGTCTCCATCATTGTTCCTGTTTCTTCACTGTTGAATGTTAGTTCATATAAACCTGGCGATTTCAAAATATTCTTTAATGATCCCAGGACTCGAGCTGATTACCTCAAATGGGCACCTCTCCTCTTAGAGGCTGAAGAATATCATGCTGGCAATCGGCAAGTCCAGGAGCCGCCTCTGGCCTCTTCGCCGCAAAAGTCGAGCTTTGAAGGCCAGAGGCGATATCTAATGCGTAAGAAACGCAAAGCTCTCATGGGGAAGGCCGTTCGCCTTGTTTATGATGTTACCTTGCGAAGCGGAACCATCCATAAGAAAGGTACTCTCTGGAGAGTTATTCGTGGTGCAGGTACTAAATTTGATCTAATAGGTATTTTGGATAATGGGGAAGATGAATTATCATCTGCAAACCGACCAGTCAGGTCTATCATTGAAGTCAGGTTTAGTGCGTTTGAAATGGATCCAACCATTCCTGGTCGGCCGGAAAATAATGACAGAGATTGATCTTTATTTAATGTAGTGTCTTATATGGAAATTGTTATTTATACTCTGGCCGCGGCTGTAATCATCGGTTTCCTCATTCTTCAGCCGGATTGGTTCTTCCATCGGCCGCTGAGGAAGCATATAAAGTTGGATCCGGCTCCCGATTCATCTTCTCCAACGACTCCTCCAAAGGCACCGCCCATAAACCGGTTTCCTTCAAAGGCGCCTTCTAAGCGAGAGCCACTCCCAGTTTCACGCCCGATATCTGACCATACTCCGCCAAGCTTAGCGGATCCATTGGATCCGCTTAGTCCTCTAAACCCGGCAAACCCGCTCAACACGCTCAACACGCTTGTTTCAGAATCTCCACATAGACATGATCCAGCCCATGTTCCGGTTGTTCACCATGATCCTCCCCCTGTTGCCCATCATGATATAAATTCTTCCATCAGTCACTCGACTCCAGATACGTCAAGTGTCCATATATCACATGATTTCTCCCATGGAGGAGGTGGAGGCGGATTTGATGGCGGGAGTTTTGGTGGAGGCCATCATTAACAAATGGTTATTTCAAAGAAACCAATAAGGAAAAAATTCGCCACGGTTATCATGCGCCCTGGCAAATTCTATATCGATAGAGAAGGATCGAGATGGTGTTGTTATAAAGTGAACTACACCGCTGAAGATCATTGCCGGGCTCATGCTATCAGAGTAAACGATGGCCGCACTGAATATTTCTATTCTGATGGACGGTATGACCAAGATGGTAAATCTGGATTAACGCTAATCTCCCCAGCGTAATGTCATTATATGCAACTCCTTGAGGAGATAACCTTTCCTAAAAGAGTAGTTAAGCTCACCCGGGCTGAACTCGACTCTCTACCTGAGTATTCTTGCTCCCTTCCCACAGGGGCGACGATCGGTAAGCAATGGAAGCGAAATGCCAATGCTCACCGCAAGCCCGTTTGTTTCCATTTGCATCCATTTGATGGGACTCAAGAGCCGTCGTTTCTAGGGGAGAATTGGTGGCTTGGCGAATATGCAAAGGACCCAAATACCAAATTCAGGCGAGACGGGACTCCCGAGACTGTTCTTATCAATTGGTCCAAGATCGCTTTGGAATGATCATGGCAGTCTTTCGGCGTGGCGATAGAGTCAAAATATCCAAGGAATTGAAGCGGATTTTTCGGTCTAATGGGTCCGCAGAGCATGTCCGAGAATTCGGTGGTTGTCTTGGGATTGTTGATGGTCCCACCGATTATGGCGGAGGCGTTTACGGACCGGAGCTAGACATCCGATGGCAACCATCGGGGCTTCGGTATGCTTATGCTCCAGAATATCTCCAAGTTGATCGACGTAAGATCCGAGGAGGCAAGAAGGTCCGTATGTGTTCTGGAAGGAAGAAGGTATCTCTTCGTGTGATTCGTGATCCTGGATAGTCTCGTTTGTTTTTGTAGAAACTGTAAACCCGCTATATTATAATTTATACTGAGGCATGAAGATCGAAATCGATTCTTATGTGCGTGAAGATGGTCTGGCTTTGATCCGATTGCCGGATAAGATTCATTGGGCAATTCGTCGGTCTGGACCTGGACCTGCATGGTTCTTCCTTAGGCCTGACCGCGCTAAGAAGGATGCTGGCATATGGGTTATCAGTTCGGTAGAGGGATTCAATATAAAATCCTATGGGCTTCCTTTCGAAGAGGCCATGGAACTCTTCAAGATCGTTCCAAGGGGAGATTAGCTTTTTCAGACGTAACGTTGCTTTATGGCGTCTAGAGCTCAGCGCTATCCAAAGGATTCTCTCGGTTTACGTATCTATCAACTCCGAGAGACAAAGCAAATTACGCTTCGTGCTCTTGCCAGAGCCGCCGATATCTCGGCTCCATACCTTTCAGATATAGAACATGATCGCAGGAAGCCGAATGACGAAGTCCTAAAGCGGATAGCTAAGGCGCTTAATCATAGCGTACATGAACTCACTTCATTGATCTTGAGCAAAGACCTTATAAAACAAGTCTCGGTAGATCCGGAAATTATTGAACTTCTACATCGCATTACGCGCGATCAGAAATGCCGGTGTTTAGTTTTGGATGTTGCCGGAGTTAACCCCTTCCGGAAACCTATCTAGTCCCCGAGAGCCCAGTAGTTGATCGTCTCTACCTGAGACGGTGCAGCTGTCGTAACTACAGAAACTGAAGTAAGTGGAGTTGTTCCTGGAGCGCTCGGGCCGAATAAACAAAAAGTCTGACCTGGCGCTAGGCGAAAATTATCGGTGACGTTCCCATTCAGGCGAACGCCAATTTCCGATGACATTTGGTTCTGAATAACGCAGACTTTGGCTGCGGATATTCCTGAAAGAGGAATAACGAAGACGGTACCAATTATCGTTCCGGATCCAACGTCGACTTTCCCGACGCTCTGGGCGTTTTCAGTCCCTTGAATAGCAATATTTGAATTGCCGGAGTTAGCCGCGGCTGATGGCGGCGTCCAAACGATTCCGAGAGATGTGGTGAAATTTCCCATGATTCTCTGTCAACGAAGTCATCGGAAGTCCACCGGTAAGATTCGCTATGCATTTTAAATTCCGACATTGGAACCGGCAGACGTACCCAACTAAGCATATACTCATATGTGAAGATAATATAACGAATCAACTTGCAATACTAGAAAAACTTCGCTCGTTGTTTGAACCTGAAGGCCACGTTCAATTGAGTGTCGTGCCGGGCTCTCTTGCTGCAGCATCAATAATCAGTCAATGCAAAGTTGATCTGATTTTACTAGATCATGATATGCCAGAGGGGAATGGGGCTGATCTTCTCCAATGGATGCGAAATTATGGTGTGAATATCCCCATCATAACATTTTCTGGTATACCTCAGAACAACGAAATAATGATATCGCTGGGAGCTACTCATAAATTCGAGAAATGCCAAGTTCTAACTGGAGCAGCGGATCAATTGATTTTGTCACTTTTGGCTTAGCGTAATCTTTGGAGTGTTGAAAGATGGAAGAAAGAAGCGAGATGGTCGCGTAGACTTCAATTCCCATGATTGGGAAGAAGGTCAGTATCCAGAAAAACATCCTGATTTTTCTGGTAAGAAAATGGCAAAGTGCCGGCGATGCGGCTTTGAAATATTAACGGAAGATATTACTATTTTTCCTCTCGCATGTGATGAAGAATTAGTGCGGGGTATAATGAAAAGGTAGGATTATTTATGAATTGGGCATATGGTGAACGAAATGGTCGGGAAATTGGATATAGTGTTGAAGCCCAATGCGATGAAGACGGTTGCTCTATGGTCATTGATCGAGGCCTCTCATATCGATGTGGAGGCCATCATTTTGACGATATGGAAACTTGTGATAAATATTATTGCCCATCTCATCTAATTCAAATCGAAGTCATAGCAAATGATGGCAGTAAAATTTTGACACAAGTTTGTAAACGATGCGCGGGACTCCTTAAGTCGTTATATGACCATTAATCAATCCATTAAATCGATAATATCTCCAGCTCTTGCGGTGATATTTATTTTATGGTTTGTCAGTGAGACTATCAAGCAATCCATGATGTGTAATGAAACTTATATTCCAAAAGAGTCCATTAGTTTATTTGAAAAATGCAATAATGGATCTCGGATGGAAATTCAAAGTGACGATTCCATTATTTGCCGATGTAAAGATACTAAATGATCCGGCAGATAACTATAGATAACATAATTTATTCTTGGAAAATAGACGGCGTTAAGGATCGAACCGTGCGAGGTTGGAATCCAAGCTATCGGCGCATACGTCTCCGTATTCGTTCTCATAGCGGTTCTATACTGGAAATAGTCCTTCATTCGAAACGATGGCACGACTCCGAACATCAATGTAGCGACGCCCTGGATCATTGTGATGATCCAGGTTGTTATTCTTGCGACTCTGATCATTTGCACCGTGCTACCATAATGCCATCTGATATTGAGAAATGCATTCGAGCTGCTCAACTTGAAGGATGGAGCCCGGCAAGCCGGCGAAGATTATTCACTTTGAAGAACGTACCGAATAATCTTGCAGATTATGGGCCAATACCAAGGAACGACGAGAGCTCCGAAGCTAGACTATTGATCCAGGAGATAATGAGCATATGAATCTTCCAGTTATTCAAGACTGTCGCCAATGTGGGTGGTATAAATATGAGAACTCGGCAGAATGGTGCGCCCATCCAACTAAACCAGCGCAATGGGCGCATGGCGGTTCTCCTCCACCATCGGAGTGTCCATTCCGGCTTCAATCGGAATGGAGTTCCGTGCCACCAAATGATCCTGGTGATTATTTATTTTATGGAGATCCTGCCAATACTATTCATGATACTAAATACTTTAAGCCTCGATTCGAAATTTGCCGCGTTGCCAAAGCATCTAACGGTATCATTGTTCGAATAATTGGAGGGTCCATGCTTTTGAATGATGACGGCCGAGATCACGGTGTTTGGAGGCCTTTATTTGAATCTATTCCGGATTTGGCTGTTGTAAAGTCTCTCAATCCGAAGGCATAACCCGGAACCAACCAAGAGGACCAATGAGCAACGTTTCCCAAAAAGATTTCATTAACGCCGTCGTTTCAGCACTCGAAGTGAATCCAGCTTCTGTCACGCCAAAGAAGGCAGTCGACGCAGTGCTTAAGGCAGTATCTGCGGTGACCACTCAACATTTGAAAGCTGGAGATGTTATCATAGTGCCGGGGCTTGTCCGGCTGAAGTCCGTGAAGAAGCCGGCGACGAAAGCTCGTGAAGGGGTCAATCCTTTCACGAAGGAGAAGATGATGATTCCGGCCAAGCCTGCTATGATAAAAGTCAAGGCCTTGCCGGTGAAGGCGCTCAAGTCCGCCGTTATCTGAAGTCGGAAATCGGCATGATTAGTAAGTATAACTAATCATGCCGAAAAAGCAGAAGAAGCCAACGAGGCGTCCGGGAAGCATCCCACGCCTCGATTCAGTGTATTCCGGGCGAGAAGATGGGAATGAGACTCTAGTCGTCGTTGACGGTGTCGATCTCAATCCGAGGTTCGACATCATTACCCATTCTCCGGATGGCTTCGCATGGGGGTACGGCGGTAGCGGGCCAGCGCAATTGGCGCTTGCAATCCTTTGCGATTTCCTCGGTGATGACGAACAGGCTATCCAGCTATATCAGGATTTTAAGTTCGAAGTAATCGCTCGGTGGGCTCAGAATGAGCCCTGGTCTATCGCTGGTCAGCAAATCGCCGAGACTAGGACCGTAAAAGCAAATCTCGTGCGGCAAGTACACGAAACATAGTCTATACCGAATGTTCATCCATACTTGCCCGATATGTGATATCCGAGTGGAATATCATAGTAAAAGGCGGCGATGTGGCAAATGCAATCGATGGTTCCACATCGATTGTTTTGGGATTGATAGTTTGGTTTGGATATGTCCCATGTGTCAGAATCCAACTCCGAGATCAGTCTATAGGGAAGTATTGGACTCACAACTTCCTGAGTATGAAAGTGAATCAGAATCGGTCATCGAAGCCCTCAAGACGGTTATAGCTTCTTTCGTTGTTGGTCCCCTTGACTCGGATATTTCGGAGCTCACTGGTGTGCGACTTGCGAGGGTGACTGAAATTGGAGATGTGCTTCGCAAATTCAATATTTGGGATCATGAAAAAGTATATTTCGATGTCGAGGAGACTGATGACGGGCTTGCTTGGACAGTGCAAATTGCTCTGCATGTTTTAGTTGCAAATGGACATCTTATTCGTATCGACGATGATATAGATCAGCCTTCGATGTAGAGTCATTATATATGGCACGGCATCACTGGGAATTACAGCCAGTCAATCCCGGTTTTAGGCAACACACCTATAAAACATATAAGTGTGCGGTTTGTGATATTAAATTAACCGTTCCGAATTTATTGATGATTAAGTCCGGCATCGCCAAGGAAGCCAAAAGACGGGGAATTTCTATGGACTGTCGCAAACAATTGGTTCGCGACGTCATGGACGACTAATCCAGCCAGGAAGTCCAATCGGATGATCGGTATTGGTGAATATGGCTAATGCCGCAACATCAATCGATCCTAACTTGCAGTCTTTGTTTCAGCGTATGGCTGATGTTTTCCAGGGATTCCTAGCAATTTCTCACATCTATCGCGATGGCTCAGTTCGCATGACCATCGGCGATAGCTTATCAGTTCCAGGTGAAAAAACCTCCTTTTGCGTGAATCGGCGAGTTTCCATAGTCAAGGCCACGGTGCCGAACGGTAATAGCAATGAACCAGTTCATCTAGTGAAAGTGGAGCAAATCTGCCGAGGTCGCGATCCATCGCCCATGTTTGTTAGCCCTCGTCCATCAGCTGTACTCTCGGTCTTGGAGCTATGACTTCGAAGCATCCTCATTATTGGGGCTCGACGCGCTTAGCACGCCCTATTATCAGGCCGGATCTACCTCTCGAAGATCGATATTATCAGTGTTCTCGATGCGGTTGTTATTTATGTTATTTACGAATAGATGGTAAGAAAAGCATCGCCATATATTTCGATAGAAATGGAAATGAAATCTCTCGCGGAGATGGTAATCGTAGGAACACTCCGCATTGCTTGAATGGAAAGCCCGTATCCGTGGAAAAATTGATATCACCAATGGCAAGTCAACTGGCGCTAAAGTTCATGGAAGAACTATCTGTTCTTTCAGAATCAGACCAACATCATATATATTTATTTCTTCATTCTAAAGTGAAGAATTATCGGTCATAATTATTGTGCGTGAACGCTCTTTACGAGCTTCACTCGGTCTCTATAGAGTGATGTCTCTTCGAGAGTATAATGAATATTATAGACATCTGGAAGCTTGACCCAAAATCTTCCGTGGAAAGCCTTCTTTCCTTTTCGCATTAGCTTCCATGTTATACTATCATAGTCCTGATCTTTCATGATCGCAGATTTGCTAAAGGTCCTGATATAAACGCGATCACATTCAATGGTATCACCGGCACTTAGAGTTACTTGTTTTTTCTTGAGTGCACTTCGATAAGGATCGCCTTCCCATATCAAATGAGCAGTCATTTTTTCCTTCTCTATAATCCCGATCATCTTCGCAAAGGCAAGATTTCTTCGTTCAAGATACAAATCGAACGACCAGGGTTCAATAAGTGTCAATCGATCGCCGCAAGCGGGGATAAAGAGTTGCATTGCTTCAATTTACGTTCAACGTGCTCCGATTCACTCGTCCATTTTACTCCTGGAGCCGAGGCCCAAGCCATAAAATCCGCGTCTCTACATGTTCTAATCGGAACACCTTCCAAAGTTATAGGTTCCTGTCTCCACGCTTTGAAATAAGGAGCAGCTAAAGCACCTAATCTAAAAACCGGATCTTCTCTACAAGCCGGAAAGACTGAATACTCAAATAAATTGAATCGAAACCACGGGCTTATTGATCCTATCCAGTAATTATCAAGACTTATCGCTTTAGCTGCGGATAAACACCCTGACCAGAGACTCATGAGAGCATTCGGCGTGATCTCGAAAGCACATTTTTCGGATGCTTGTTTGAATTCTTGCTCATGTATCATCGTTAGCTTCTCGAGATCTGATTGATCATAGCAAGCAGCGATGATTCTTTTCATTGCTGTCACGTCAACTTGCTCTACGACCGCTGCCACCAACATTGGATCACGAGCGAATGTTGGTATTGATTTCTTACTCCCAGTTTCGTCTGAAGAGGAAGTTTCATCATTTACTTCTCTGAAGATACCTAGATTTTTGTCGGTAAGTCCAGCGTCATAGCAATTCAGATTCAGAAACATCCATTCTTGGAATTGCTTGTGCCAACCATCAGGTAATCTTCTCCACGTTTTGTTCGTAAAGAAAACGTTAGGACCTGAATCAATGGATACGCGGCTTCCATGCACTCATTATTGTACATTAATTTGTGTTTCGATCTGTGTCACAAACTTTCTCTCCACCGATCGATAATAGTAATTTAGAAATAAAGATACTCGATGATCTCCAAAAACAATTTTCCCAAAATGGGAAATATATAGTTAATGCAGGAAGACAATTTGGCAAGACTGCTGCGCTAGCGGCCTTATATGGTGCGTCTGTTGGTAAAATTTTGAAATTTAGAAAGTCAACTTCGAACACTACATTTGGTTGGTATTTCCGCCCATGTTCCTTCCAATTTGAAGATCATGATTGGAAGGAACAATCTCAGGAAAACTGGGCTGGAAATGTATTAATTGACTTCGAATCAACAGATTTCAATATAGCATACGAATACTGGAAGTGCAGCAAATGCGATGCTATGACGGCAACGCTAAATAAGTCGAGTTTAGTCATTTCTAGCGGCAAACATGCGACTTTCTTTCTCCTCAAGACTTGGGGAGAATATACCTGTGGAGAATCATTGGTTAATTCAATGATGATGAAGTGATCGGAAGTTTATCAATTAATTGGATATGTAGTGGGCCATGGGGGTTTATCCAATCGATGATATGCGCGCCGACAACACCGATCAAATCGGTGATCATCCTGAATTCGGCACTGCTTCTATCGAATAGTTAGACTTCGGCTCGCATCCTGTCCAGAGCTTCCATTACTCGATTAGGATCTCCTCCAACGCAGCGGATGATTTGCCCCATTCCATAACGCTCAATATAAGAGCGTAGAACATCTTCACTAAATGGTGTGTCATGCCTTCCTTTGGAAACATGACACACCGCCTTAATGACTGTCATTGGCCAAAGCTCGAATTCATCAGAACCTTTCGGTCTCTTTGGATATTTATCTAATATTGATTTTATTGTGCTTGCTGCCAAAGTTATTCGAATATTTTCAAAATCGAGAGGAGTAGGATCCCGTTCTTTATTTTTCCAATCTGACTTATCAACACAATATAAGTCACCAAGATATATGCCAGCATGAATAACTGATTTCATCGTAGACATGATGTTTCTCTTTTCAAGAGATGTACAGTCATGACATGCAAACTACTCCAGAAGACATCTCGATTATGGTTCTATGTGAAGAATCTGCTGCTATCGCGACAAAAAGCGGGTTCGTCGGGCAAACTTTGCCAGAATTTGTTGCTCTCGTGCACTCAGAGTTATCTGAAGCCCTCGAGGAACATCGAGCAGGTCGCCGTCCTATGGAAACTCATTATACGAAGAGCTCTCCGCAACTTGAAGCTTTCGTTCGGCAACTTTATCATCTCACGCCAGAAGCCCCTCTCCCAAAGGGCGTTTCCATTAGTGTCCCGTGTGATCCAGAAGAAGTCGGTGCTAAACCTGAAGGGATTCCTTCAGAGCTCGCTGACGTCGTAATAAGAATTTGCCATTATTGTGGTGTGAATGGCATTAATCTCGCCGCAGCGATTCGAGAGAAGACTGCTTATAATTGTACAAGGCCATATAAACATGGAGGAAAAATTATCTGAAAATTTGACGGGCCTGACTTACTTCCCGACCACGCCTGCGGCCGATGAGAAGAAGGCGTGCCCCGAGTGCGGCCTACGCGGCGAACACAAGATGCAATGCGGACGGCGCCAAGATGGGCAGGTTAGGTTGCCGGCCGAGGAGAAGAAGGCGTGAAAGACAACGACGAATCGACGCCCGCGCTACCCGAGTCGGATACGACAACGGAGACGATGGAGCGGAAGCTGTCCGAGGCTCAGCGGGAGCTGCTGACTTACGGACTGGCTCTGATGTTTCACGCGGCGATGAGCGTGCGCGACGGGAGTTGGGCGTGACCCCGAAGTCCGTGCTCGACGAGCTGGAACGAATGGACCGAGAGGCGACGCCGGGCCCGTGGTGCGAGCATCCGAACGGCACGAGCGTCTGGAGCGGCGAGAACTACGGCGACTTCGAGCACGATGCGAGGCATATATTCAACACGATGCAAAGCGGCGCATCAGCCGTGCGCGATACGATTCTCATCGTCGCCGCCCGCAACGCCCTCCCGTCGCTCATCGCGTCGGTGCGAACGCTGTCGGCCCTCCTCGAGACGTTGCCGAAGTGCGAAGGGCTGGACTGCCGAGCGACCGCGACGAAGGAAGAGCACGGCGGCATGTGCGACGGCTTCAATCTCCGTTACTGGTGCGACGAGCATGCCGAGGACGGACGCCACGACGGAACCATGTACGACACGGACTGGGCCCCCATCGTCCGGAAGCTGGAGAAGTAGATGACGCCGGCAGAGCGCAGACGTCAGGAATTGACGCCGCTACAAGGCGCGCTCGCTAATGTGAGGCGCCTTCGCAAGCTGATCAAAAACGAACGCGACGAACGAATGTCGTTGCTCCTTGCTCAAGCCGAACAGGAACTCGGGCGGCTCTACGCAGACTGGTGCGACAAATGAAACCCCGCACCCTCTCCGCAACGCTCGCAGCGGTCGTCAGGATGGCGGACCGTACCGCTATGGGTCGACGCCTGACGTAGCGATCCGATCGCTGCACCGGATTCTACTCCGTGAACTCGCGAAGAAGGGAGCGCGCCGATGTTCTCTGTCGTTGAGACCAATTGTCTTGGCTGCGGCAAGCCGATGCAAGTATCAGAGGAAATGGTGGGATGCGTGTATTGCAACGATTGCCCGTTCCCGGCGGAGCCGTGTGAAACCTGCGGAAAGGTTGACCCCGAGCCGGAGCATGACTGCTGCCAG
>DATBQC010000626.1:0-1764 GCA_036561065.1 Methylobacter sp.
TTGCAGGAAGCTTCCAGCGAATTTCTGGCAAAAATTAGCCTGAATTTCGATCAGGTGATTGATAGGGTCAGTGTGCGTTTTACCTCCACCACACGAGTTGTCACCTTTTTCAGCGCTGCAGCAGTTGCTATTGTATTGCAACTGGACACGGTTAATGTAATGAACCGTCTAGCGATGGACGATGCGATGCGTGCAGCTTTCGTTGAAGCGGCAGTTAAGCTTAATAATGATGAGTCAGCGAAAGACTTGCCTCTAACCTCAAAGGTGGAAGAAGGACAATCATCTTCCGAAAACGTTGGTAAAAATCAAACTAAACCAACCACAGAAGAAAATACAGCCAAGCAAGATGCTGATAAGAAGAAAGAATATCTGGTCTTTTTGGCCAATCAGGGTGTGATAAACTTTCCCAATAATACGAAATGGTGTAAAAATTGGAATTATGTAAGTATCCCCGGCATTATTCTATCCATTTTTTTGTTAAGCCTTGGTGCGCCGTTTTGGTATAACATCCTTGGCAAATTATTGCAGCTGCGTTCCTTATTGGCACAAAAGGACGACGAACAAAAGAATATCAGGCAAACGACCCAGGATCCGGGAACCACTTCCCAACAAAATCCGGATAATCCACCACCGCCCAACCCATTGCAGGGTGAAAGAGGCGATTTAAACGCCGTCGGTTAATGGAGGATATAATTATGGAGAAGAAATGGATTGGTTGCACACCAGATAATTTCCGCAAAGGCCGCCCGGCGGGGTTAAAGCCAGACATAATCGTCTTGCACTCGCTTGAGGGTAGCCTTACCAATGCCGATACTCGCTGCAATAGTTCGGGAGTTTTAATGTCATTGCATTACGCGATGAATAGCAAGGGCGAAATCCACCAGTATGTCGATGAACAAAACACCGCGTTTCATGCGGGTTTGGTGGTAAATCCATCAGCAAGCTTATTAAAGGCTAGACCCAATACCAACCCGAACTTCTTTTCGATTGGGATTGGGCTGGAAGGAAACGCTGGCGAATCATGGACGGAAGCCCAATATGTCGCCTTGTCGACGCTACTGAGGGAAATCGCCGACCGATGGACCATACCGCTTGATAACGATCACGTAGTGCCGCACAGTGCAATTCGCGCATCTCTGCTTTATCCTGGTTCAGGAGCGGATATAGAGCGTCTGCTTAGCAATGCTATACCTAATGACCAAGCTCAATCGATTGGTGGCAAAGAGGTTATGTCATTGTCGAATGTCAATGTACGAAGTCGCGCCTCAGTTACCGCTCCGGTATTGCGTGTACTGGCTGCCAGCACCAAGATTAAAATTGCTAATTTCGTGGTGGGCGAGTCAGTAAAAGGCAACTCCTACTGGTATCAAGATGAGGAAGGCAGTTTTTTGTGGGCGGGAGCAACAGACCGGCCCACCCCCTATGCTTTGCAAGAACCTACAGATACCGCCAATACCGACACCATGGTTTTGCCTGCACCTGCCGCCCCTGCTATAGCTTCAATACCAATCAATCGAGCTAAGTTTCGTTTACCTGCGGGGCAATTCTATACAGAACGACCAAAAAAGGATCTCATCGTTTTGCATTTTACAGCAGGAACATCCGCCAAGTCGGCATTTGACACTTGGCTAGCTGATCCACAACATATTGCAACAGCCTATATCATCGACACAGATGGTGTTATCTACGAAGTATTTGATCCTACACAATGGGCTTTTCATCTTGGCGTTAAAGGATCAAATGGCCGCTTCGACAAACGCTCAA
>DATBQC010000627.1:0-4613 GCA_036561065.1 Methylobacter sp.
CCAGCACAAAACTGTAGCCGCAGCCTACCGCAAAATTGAGATTGCGGAATGCATAAAGATCGATAATCGGGTGAGGATTTTTTAACTCCCAAACCAACATCGAGATGCCGCTAAAGACGGCGACAATGGTCAAGGCAACAATCAGGATGTCTTCAAACCACTGTTTACTCGAACCTTCTTCCAGCACAAACTGCATACTGCCCAAGAACACAGCAATCAGAGCTATGCCGACAAAATCGATTTTCTGCAACAGCGCCCAGTCAGGCTGATCAATATCAAGATACTTCCACACCATAATGCAGACTATGATGCCGGGGATGATGTTGATCAAAAACAGCAATTGCCAGTTGTAGGTTTCGGAAAGAAATCCGCCCAGCACCGGCCCGATAGTCGGCGCCATGGTCACGATCAAACCGAGCACGATGCTCATCGCCGGTTGCAAGCGCGGCGGAAACAAAATGAAAATCACGGTAAAGGTCATCGGAATCATCGCACCGCCGATAAAGCCCTGTAAACAGCGGAATACGATCATCGACGGCAAATTCCAGGCGAACGCGCAAAGCAGGCTGGCGAGGGTGAAGCCTCCCGCCGATATGACATAGAGATAGCGGGTCGAGAACACCCGGCCCAGCCAGCCGGACAACGGAATGATGATGACTTCGGCAATCAAGTAAGAGGTCTGCACCCAGGCGATTTCGTCCTTGGTCGCGGACAACCCGGCCTGGATTTTCTGCAAGGAACTGGCGACGATCTGGATGTCCAGCACCGCCATAAACACGCCAATCGCCATGCTGAAAAAACCGATCCACTGGCCGAGAGTCAGTGGTGTTTCCGTGGTTTGCTTATCGGTATCCGTCACAGGCTTAATGCACTTTGACTTTGACTTCAGCCGATAAGCCAGGCCTCAACAACTGTATATCCTCAGCCGAATCGAAGGCTATTTTTACCGGCACCCGACGCACAATTTTGGTGAAATTGCCGGTGGCGTTTTCCTCTGGCAGGATGCTGAACTCGGAACCGCTGGCTGGCGAAAAACTGTCCACCTTGCCGGTCAAGTTAAGATCGGGATAGGCGTCCACTTTAACCGTAACCGGCTGCCCCAGGCGCATGTGTTGTAGCTGTGTTTCCTTGAAATTCGCCTCCACCCAGATTTTGCTGTTTTGCACCAGGGAAGCTAACGCAACGCCGGGACGAACCAATTGTCCAAGCTGCACGCCGCGATTGCCGATGATGCCGTCTACCGGCGCTTTGACCTGGGTATGCTCCAGATCGATTTTCGCCAAGGTTAATTGGGCTTGGGCATTCTCCAGGCGCGCTTCGGTTTCGGTAATTTCAATGTCAAGCGTGGCTAATTGGTTGTGTTCAGCATTTGATGCCGCTTGGGAACCCCTTAATTCAGCCGCAGCCTGTTTGGACTCCGATTGAACTTTATCCAGCGATTGTCTGGCTGCCGAACCCCGATCAATCAGGTTATTGAATCGCTGCAAGTCTTTTTGAATTTGCTCACGTCTAGCCTGCACCGCCGCTATATTGGCGCCCGCCGTTTCGATGTGCGCCCGTTGGGAGGTCTTCATCGCCTGCAAACGCTCAATGTGCGCTATTTCCGCGCTGACATCGGCTGCCGCCTGACTGACTTTGGCCTGATAATCCCGGTCATCAATCGTTACCATAACGTCATCTTGCTTGACGGCCTGATTATCATTGACGGCTATCTGCGTCACATAACCCTGCACTCGGGGGCTGATCAATACGATATTGCTGTGTAAATAAGCATCGTCGGTAGTCTCATATTGCTGACGATCCAGCAGCCAATAGCCGGTTCCCGCAACTAACGGAATGACTATCAATAAAATCAGTAAAACAGAACGGAAGCGGGACATAATTGACCTTGATAAACTAAACGGTTTAGTTTAGTCTAACGTATCGCTAGCCATTACGCAAAAAATATAACAATGACTTCAGAACCCACCGACCCCAAGCGGCAAGCCATTCTTGATGGCGCAACCCGCATGTTTCTGGCGCACGGCTACCGCAACGTCAGCATGGACAAAATAGCTCAGGCGGCGCCAGTCTCCAAGGCAACGCTGTATAACCATTTCGACAGCAAAAATGCCCTGCTTGCGGCAGTCATTTCCAGCCTTTGCGAGGCTTTATTGCAAACCATGACTCAGGCGACTATCGAGTCGGATGACGTAGAAAACAACCTGACCCAAATAGCGACATCCGCAGTGGATTTGATTTACGCAGAGGATGCGTTGGCCATTTACCGGCTGGTGGTCGCGGAAAGCCCGGATTTCCCAGAACTGGGCCAATTGTTTTACCAAAGCGGCCCGCAAGCAGCATTGACGCAGTTGGAAGATTATTTCCGCCGCTTGAATGCCGGGGGCAGCTATAACATCGCCGATCCTGTATTTGCAGCAGACGCATTTTTCAGCATGCTGAGAGGCGATCTGCATGTACGCTGCCTGTTAACGAAAACGCTACGGCCCTCTGCTGACGAAAAAAAACGCCTAGTTTCACAGGTCATTGCTTTTTACATGCGAGGTATGCTTTATGCTAAGTCATAAAAATTATTTAATCGGCCTGTTAATGTCTCTTGTTGCCACGGGGAGTTCAGCAGAAACGCTGGAAGATGCTTGGGACAGCGCCATCAATAATAACCATCAGATCAAGTCGGCAAAAGCCGATACCAGTGCCTCCGAGCAGCAGTTGCAATCCGCACAAGGCCAACGCTTGCCCGATCTTAACGTGAGCAGCGGTTACACCCAATATAGCGAGACGCCGGCAGCAAAAACCCAGATAGCAGGCCAGACAGCCCAGTTCAGCACAAACCAGGCAGGCAGCGTCAAAGCCCAGGCAATAGCCTCGGTGCCGATTTTTACCAGCGGACGCATCAGCCATAATATCGATGCAGCCGAAGCCTCTTTGCAGGCAGTTCAATCCAATGAAACCACTTCCGTATTAAATATCAAAATGCAGGTTGCGGAGGCCTATATCACCGTATTGCGCATGGAAAGCGCGTTGCAGGTAGCAAAAAGCCACGTCGATACGCTGGGGCTACACATGAAGGACGTGAACAACCTGTTCGATCAAGGCATGGTTGCACGCAATGACGCATTGGCGGCCAATGTTGAATTGGTTAATGCCCAACAGTTGGTCGTGCAGGCTGAAAATCAACTGGATATAGCCAAGGCGCGTTATAACCAGTTGCTGAATCGGAATCTTGCCGATACCGTTAAGCTAACCCATCAATTCCCGGAGGTTCCGCAAGGAACATTAAACGAACTGAGCGATAATGCAATAAAACAACGCCCTGAACTGGTCGCACTGGCACAACAAATAGAGTCTCTAGGCCAACAGGCGCAGAGCGTAAAAGCCGGTTTGTTGCCGCAAGTCGCCGTGAATGGCGGCTATCAATATCAGGAGAACCGCTATCAAGCCTTTCAAGGCATGTGGATGGCTAATGTCGGTATGGAATGGAAAATATTCGACGGTAGTTCCGGCCACCGCAGCGACGCGATAACCCGGCAAGCCGTATCCTTAAAAGAACAACGCGACGACTTGTCAAGCATGATCGGCTTGCAGGTGCGCCAAGCCTGGCTGGATATTCAGGAGACGCAAAAACGCATAGCGGTAACCCAACAAGCCATCGCGCAGGCCGATGAAAATTTAAAAGTCACTGCCGACCGCTACCAGCAGGGTTTATCCACCAATACCGACGTTCTTAAGGCGGAAGACTTACGCACTACAACGCATGTTAATTTGAACAATGCCACTTATGATTCCGCATTAGCTGCATTGCATTTACGGCGTGCGGTCGGTGTTTTGTAAACAGCGTCTGATCCACGAAAAGCACGAAAGACACAAAATAAATCAATATATTATACTGATTAAGGCTCTCACTATTGAGGCGATGATCTACAGCTTGGCATCCATTTATATTTTTCGTGCTTTTTGTGTATTTCGTGGACTAGCAGCTGAATAGATTTACGGGTTAAAC
The DNA here is from genome assembly GCA_036561065.1 of Methylobacter sp. Classification (GTDB taxonomy): domain Bacteria; phylum Pseudomonadota; class Gammaproteobacteria; order Methylococcales; family Methylomonadaceae; genus Methylobacter_A. The sequence goes on from DATBQC010000627.1 coordinate 4,001, forward strand.
GGCTGAACATCGCCCGGTTTCCTCAACATTTTATTCACCTCGTCAAGATGCAGCTCTTCCCCGACAATCATGTCCCGCGCATATTCCTCCAGCAGCACGGAAACGCCCTCGGAAGCTTTCAGCAGTTCAAAATAGGCCGCTATCGCTGTTTTTTCATGCTCCAAACTTTCTCTTAGAATATCGCCAATATCATGCTTGGCGGTTTCCAATAATGGCCCGATCTTAAGAGAAGGATGCCCACCCAATAAGGTCACCAACTCGCCCGCTTTATGCGCATGAGCAAGACTCTCGTCAGCATTGCTCTTAAGCCAAGACACAATAGGAATCCGGTTATAACCATAAACCATAAGCGAATAATGCGTGTAGCGAACAACTCCCGCTAATTCCAGCTCCATAATTTTGTTAAGAATTTCTACAGCCCGTTGTTTTTCTTGATCGTTCATGTCGATTCCCCTTTTGTTTTAAAAAGTACGCCACTTAATCATCGAACCCCTGATAACGATGTAGGACACCGATTTTATCCTTAAAATTTGAGTATAAACCTATCCATTTTGGATAGGTAACTAATAGTGAAAAATCAGCAACACTATTTATCGCAACGCTTGCAAGTTCA
>DATBQC010000628.1:0-10882 GCA_036561065.1 Methylobacter sp.
TTTCATTCGTTGAATTATTCAGCAACGAGTAAGTCCAACGCCCAACCGCCGACCAATCATTGTAAACCGGCCAGTGAAAGTTAACGTCGCTTTGAATAATGTCCTGCAGAATCTGCGCTTTTCTTCTATAACGATAACCCACATTAAAAATCTCGCCTGGTTTATTGCTATCGGTCTTATTAAGATAATGCAGACCAGCATTGAATCTGACAAAATCCTTTAAATAAGGATCCCATTGCGCGCCCGAACTCACCGAAACATGATCCGTCAATGCGTTACTCATCTGGGCCACAAACGGTGACAATTGGTTGGTTTCTACGGGAAAGCCCGGCAACGTGACTGTCCTATCCTGAAAATAGACAATCTGACCCACATTGAGATTTAATCTTTCCCGGCCGGACTTAGCATCCACCAAACGCGTTGTTAAAGCTGCCGTCAGCTGATTGGCATCCTGCACCCTATCCGTGCCGCTAAAGCGGTTTTCCAAAAACATGCTATTAAAGGAAAAGTCATAAATGGAGGAATCGAATATAGAAATATTGCTCTGGTCTTTCCTAGGAATATACAAATAAAACAACCGAGGTTCAAGAGTATGCTGATAGGATCGGTTGGAAAAATTCAAGTCTTTTTCTATATACAGTCCGGTATCGGTAGAAAAAACAGGTAAAGTTCTTGACGCATTGTCCACAGCTAATGCGCCTCCTTTTGGATCGTTGTACAAATACTGGGTATGCTGCATGGATAGCTTAGGCGTCAAAAAAGCGCTGGTCGTTTGCAGTGGTAAGCTGATTGACGGCCTGACATTAGTGCGCTGTGCATTTGTTGATGTGTCATGTTGAAAATACACATATTCAGCGGCCATTGATGTATTCAACGGCATGAAGTCGAATGCGTGATTCAAACCAAGAGTAACCTGAGGTAACCTCCGATACGGCAATGGTAGTACCGTTGACGGCGAAGTCGGCGTCACCTGACCAGTCAGTATCCCAATCGCCTCATAATTGTCAATATGGCCGTTTAAAGAAACTCCAGTGTTTGAATACCCCAGATTAGCTTGGCTTAACAGATAACTACTATAAGTTGCCATACTTAACGCATTACCCAAATCAGAAAAATAGTCTCGATCCGACACGGTATTCAAATCCATGTTTGCATTGATGTGGGATGACAGCTGACTGTTATTCCTAATCGATGCAAAATAGCGTGACTTATTAAGCAGACTGTCATGGGGCAGAAAGTCCAAGGCAATTTTTCCCGATGATTGCTCCATCAAATAACGCATATTACCGCCCAAGACCAGACCTCTGTTTGATAAGTAGCGAGGACTTAATGTTGCATCATAGTTTGGGGCGATATTCCAGTAATAAGGCGCCGAAAAAGACAGGCCGCCCCGTTTCGTACTGCCAAATGACGGAGCAAGAAAACCGGAAAGCCGTCTATCATCAATTGGGAAAGACAGATACGGCGAATAAAGCACTGGATTACCTTTAAATTCCAGCCAAGCATTTTTAGCCGATCCTTGACCGCTGGCTTTATTCATCTTTAACTCACTCGCATGAACAACCCAGTCCTGATTACCGGGACGGCAGCTGGTATAGGCGACCGTTTTATATCGAGTCAGAAAGCTATTCTCCCGATAAATCGTTTTCGCCCGGCCTCTGAGCGGCGCAGCCGGAGAAATAAACAAGGCGTCCCTTAGTTTAATCTGATCAGTCGCCAAATTAAGGGATGCAGACTCACTATGCAACGCCAATTCATCTTCGCTGTAATAGACACTGCCCTGCAAATCCATTGTCTCCGAAACATTATCATAAGTCGCTTTTCTAGAGACTGAATGCTGATCCGCACGGGTCATTTCAACATTACCGTCATAACTGTAAATTTCATTTTCGAAGATTTCTGCATAATCGGAATTAATGTCCAGCGGCGTCGTCTCCCTCAAATCTTTCCCAGACACAAAACTAGGTTTTTTGCTTTTAGGCGCTGGGCAGTTTTGCCAGGGATCATATTTCAACTGTGATTTAAGATTGCTAAAGGTTTGCTCTTCATTATGGTCAAACGCCGGAGTGAGCAAACTTGCACTAGGTTCATACGATTCAATAATCCGCGCCTGACCTTTTGGATCAACCCCGGCCAACTTACAATTCCAGTTTTTATCCGCCGACTTGGCATCGCAGGTCCAGCCTGGACGATTGGCTTCAGTCTGAAGCAGTTTTTTTGAATCGGAGTCGACCGGAGCCTGAGCGACTGGCTTAGATTCTACGGTAGCCTCCTGTATATCTTTCTTAGTGCTAACCGGCTTAGTGCTAACCGGGACTTTTGGCGTACTGGGTTCCATTTTGGCATTTTCAGCAGGAACAGGCTGGAACATGGCGCGCTCAGGCTTTGATACAGTCGGTTGAGTATTTTCAATCGCTTCGATCGATGCCGGCGGCTCTTCTTTAACAGGACTTCCCTGCGCATTGCTGGAAGGCTCAGCAATGGCGGGAGCCTTTGCCGCACTGGTTTTATCCGCAGTTTTTTTCTCACCTACGCAAACCCACTCTTTAGTATCTTTGTTTTGCGCACAGTTCCAAAGCGCCTCATTGGCAATACTGACAGGCGCATAAATGGAGGGTAAAAAAAGCAGGAATAAGCGGCGGCGCATAGAGGGTATAAGTTTAGTAGCGTAATGAATCATAAATCGAATAGAATGCCGGACGCTTATTTTACCCCACTAAGACAGCATTATACTAATCTATCCTAAACATCATGATGCCTGAAGATTTAAGAACAATATCGATGCTTGATTGGCTTGAGAATGATCTATTGCTCACCATCACCCATTGCGAGCCTGCTTCCAGTGATGCCAGTTTCCGGCGTTACTTTAGGGTAACGACTCCAGACGGACAACTTATCGTCATGGATGCCCCGCCGACCAAAGAAAATACTGAACCCTTTATCAGAATTGCCAAACTGCTGACACAGTCCCAAGTCAACGTCCCGACCATTTTCCAGCAAAACCTGACTGACGGATATTTATTGCTGGAGGATTTTGGCAGCCAGTGTTTTCTGGATCGGCTTAATACCAGCACGGTAGACGATTTATACCAAAGCGCTTTCGACAGCTTATTCAAACTGCAAACCCAAACGCCAGTACAAGACTCCGGATTGCCGAGATATGACGAACCGCTGCTGCACAGGGAACTGGCTGTTTTTGACGAATGGTTTTTAGGTCAGTTACTAGACATTCAAATTCCTGCTGCTGTTTGGGACAAGGTTCGCGCCCTTCTCACGGCATCGGCCCTGGAGCAGCCCAGCACCTGTGTGCATCGGGATTATCATTCCCGCAACCTGATGGTTTTAGACAGCGACTCACCCGGCGTCATCGATTTTCAAGATGCCGTTATCGGCCCAATCACTTACGACCTAGTGTCATTGTTGCGCGATTGCTATATCGCTTGGCCTGAACAACAAGTTGAGCAATGGCGATTGAACTATTTTGAGCGCCTCCAGCAAGCAGGCCTTATTAATTGTAGCCCAAGCCAATTTAAACGCTGGTTTGACCTGATGGGACTACAGCGTCACCTTAAAGCCATCGGTATTTTTTCCCGTCTGCACTTAAGAGACGGCAAATCCAGCTATTTAGGCGACATACCGCGCACCTTAAACTATGTCACCACCGTTTGCAGGATTTACCCTGAACTTACCGAGTTCAATGACTTCCTACACACTCATGTGTTCTCTGCGCTGAGCGTAGTCGATACACCTGTACTGAGTAATATCGAAGAACCTGTGCTGAGCAAGGTCGAAGCATGAAAGCCATGATATTAGCGGCCGGCCGCGGCGAGAGAATGCGCCCGTTAACCGACAACACTCCCAAACCCCTGCTTCAAGCCGCCGGCAAACCCCTGATCGAATATACGATTAAACAACTGGTCGCGGCCGGCTTTAATAATATAGTCATCAATCATGCCCATCTCGGATTGCAAATTGAAGAGCGGATAGGTAACGGCCAACAGTTTGGTGCTAATATTAGCTATTCACCCGAAGGCGACCAAGCGCTGGAAACGGCGGGCGGCATTATTAATGCGCTGCATTTATTAGGCGACGAGGTGTTTTTGGTGGTCAATGGCGACATAGCGACAGACTTTCCTTTTGCCGAACTTAAAAACCTGACTGTCGACTTGGCTCATTTGGTTCTGGTTGATAATCCGGTGCATAATGCACAGGGCGACTTCGGCCTGAATAATTCCGGCTTGATCGTTTCAAATAGCGCAGAACAATTCACCTTTAGCGGTATTGGGCTGTATCGCCCTGAATTATTCAGCAACATACCCGCCGGCCCCAGCAAACTGGCGCCTTTATTACGCCAGGCCATAGCAAACGGCCGGGTTTCAGGACAAAAAACGGATCGTTTCTGGATGGACATAGGCACACCGGAGCGTTTGCAAGAACTGGATTTTTATTACACCCAACAGAGGTAAAAATCATGACTGAACATGTTTATAAAAAAATAGAACTAACCGGCTCTTCAACCATCGGCATACAGGAAGCTATCGAAAACGCCGTCAGTAAGGCTGCGGCAACCGCCGATAATATGCGTTGGTTTGAAGTTATCGAAACCCGTGGTCACATCGAAAACGGCAAAGTCGCACACTGGCAGGTCACCATTAAAATCGGTTTTGCACTAGCAGAATAAATGCCTTGTTATTCGATAAGTGATGAATAAGCAATTGAACAAAAGCCCCCATACTGTATGGCACCGGGCTACCGTCACCCGGCAACGGCGTGAGCAAAAAAATGCGCATAAATCGGTAGTCCTCTGGTTTACCGGTCTATCCGGCTCCGGCAAATCAACACTCGCCCATGCCGTAGAAGAACAATTGCATCAAAGCGGCTTAAATACGTTCGTTTTGGACGGCGATAATGTGCGTCACGGCTTATGCAGCGATCTGGGCTTTAGCAACATAGACCGCAAAGAAAATATTCGTCGCATCAGTGAAATCACCAAACTACTGCTTGAGGCCGGAGTAATAACGCTTACTGCGTTTATCTCGCCATTCAAAGCGGAACGCGCTATAGCAAGAAGTCTGATGCCGCATGGCGATTTTATTGAAATTCACTGCTATTGCCCGTTACCGGTTTGTGAGCAGCGGGATGTCAAAGGACTGTATAAAAAAGCGCGGCTAGGCGAAATAAAAGACTTTACCGGTATCTCATCACCTTACGAAGAGCCGGAAAAACCGGAGTTAAGAATCGACACCAGCCAACTTACGCTCGAAGAAAGCGTGCAACAGGTCATATCACTGCTACAATCCAAAAACATCTTGTCCGCCTTGGGGTAAAACGTGTATTTCGATGTCTTCAATGGCGATGCCGACGGTATTTGCGCTCTAATCCAACTACGCCTAGATCAACCTCTGGCTGCGCAGCTCATTACCGGTATTAAACGCGACATACAGTTACTGGATAAATTTACCGTTACCTCCGGCGACTACATTACAGTGCTGGATATTTCCCTGCAAAAAAACAGCGAGCGGGTTAATGAGTTTTTAAGCCGAGGGGCTCATATTTTTTATGTCGACCACCACCAGTCAGGAGACATTCCCCAACACCCCCACCTAAAAACACTGATCAACACTGACAGCGCAGTCTGCACCAGCCTGCTGGTCAATCAGTACCTGAATGGACAATACCCGCTATGGGCAATAACCGCAGCCTTTGGCGACAATTTAAACCACAGCGCCGAACAGCTGGCCGCTTCCCTGAATCTAAGTCAATCTGATCTTGAAACCTTGAAAGACCTGGGTATCTACATCAACTATAACGGTTACGGCAGCTGCATTGAGGATCTCTATTTCGCCCCGGACAAACTGTATCGGGAAATGGCGGAATTCCAGTCTCCTTTTGACTTTATCCTCGGTAATCCTGACATCTTTACGCAGCTGAAACAGGGCTATCAACAAGACATGGCAAATGCCCTGCGCATTAATCCCGAATACCAAAGCGACGCAGTCGCCGTATACATCCTGCCCGACACCATCTGGGCAAAACGCGTTAACGGCGTGTTCGGGAATTATCTAGCCAACCTTCACCCGGCCAGAGCTCATGCGATAATCACCCATAACAACGACAACGATTTCCAGGTTGGTGTCAGGGCGCCGCTAGCCCATAAAACCGGTGCTGACGAGTTATGTTCCGCCTTCCCTACCGGCGGCGGGCGCAAGGCGGCGGCGGGCATCAATCATTTGCCCGACGATCAGCTAGCTATTTTCATTGAAAAGTTTGAGGCTTTTTATTCGCGAGTAGCTGGTACAATGTAAGCAAACGGCTTGTGTATCTAGATTAAATGCGTAACTAATCAATAGTCGCAGGCTTTAATAAAAGAACACGGATGACACGGATTTAGACAGATTGAAACGGATTTTTTATCCGTGTTTATCAGTAAAATCCGTACCATCCGTGTTCTATTCATTCGAATTATTTTTACTGCTAAATAATAAATACCAACCAAAACCGCCGGAACCAACACGCATGAACTCACTGACCGACCAATCCCACCCGAAACGACTGGAACAACTACAGCACATCAACCTGCAACTTGCAGCACTGGGCCAACCCACTTGTGAAGTGGAAAACGACCCGCAGTATCTCAAGATTGCCGGCGGTTTGTTAAAAAACTATTCCCAGCAACGCCGCCTGCTGGCGTTGACCAAATACCGTTGTCCGGCTGACCAACGTATACAGGATTTTCTTAACCGTTACTTGACTGAAAACGGCATAGATGAGGCCGTCAGCTTGCCAGGCGAAACCTTTGTGCTGGAACAAAAAGGACTGGCAAGAGAGTTATCCCTGCCCTTCCAACACAATGAATTTCATTCGGCTTATATCGGCTCTTACCGAATTCAACAAGGCGTATTGCATAACCCGCAAAATGACCGACGCACTACTAAAGGCGTGTTTCACATTGCCGCGGGTGGTCTTCCGGTTCCGGCCGATAAAAACGAAGTGCCGGTTCAAGCCTACGCGGCACTGCTCCGTGCGGCCCTGACGCCTCCCGATGACCTGTTGTCCCTGCCCTTTACCAGCGCCCAACAAAACAGTGCAAAACTCTGGGTGTCATCACTGATGAGACCGATCGTATGCCCGGAAGTTTCAGCTACCATGCCGGTCAAAACCATGGAAGTGCGCTTTTTTGCGCCCGGCGGACTGGTCGCCAACCTAGATTTTGTTGAATCCATTTTCGGCAACGCGGGAGACCCGTTCCTACCCGAGAACGATGCCGCACTGGATATCGATCACTGGACCGGACACACCGGTTGCATTATTCTCGCTTCGCACCTGGTTCATTGCAGGAAAAAGGATCTCGGCCTGCCGCATTTCGATGATGCCACCGAGCGTCAGCGCAAAGACGGCATGTGCTGGAAACAGGAAGATGAGCTCTACAATAACGGCCAGCCCTTTAAACTGGTATGCCGCAACATGCAGGGCGTGATTGTTACCATTATTGCCGATAACTATTTCGGCTACAGCAAAAAAGAAATCAAGTCCCATATCAGCTATGCAGCCAACCTGTACGGCGGCGCCGAGGAAGAGCATTCAGGGGGCGCGCTGGCCTTCCCGAGAGTTATTCTAGGCGAAATCTTTTTGCCGCATACGTCCTATATCAGCGAGCATTATTCTTTCGACAAAGTCTGCACGCAGCTAGCTCCAGTCATAGAGCCAAAAGACGAAGGCTATGCTGTTGACAAGAACTATCCCGACATCATTTATATTCCCAATACGGCGAAGTTCAACATTCAGCAGCAGCAAATCAGTTGGACGCATAACAGGCAATCGCAAACGCTTAAATTACTGTTCGGCTACACCTACGTCTATCCCAACGGCTTTAAAATCCACATGGAACGCCACCCTAATGCGCCCAGCTGGCGCTTGATCGGCACCCATCAGGAAGGCACTTTCTGCCACAAGCCGAGCACGGTGTCCGGCGGCGGAAAATCCGAGATTTCCAAATCGATTGCGGGAGCTATCATTTCCGGCCCTGTTTTTGTCGATGATTTCGGCAAAGATATGGATATAGTCACCCAAATATTTGAGCACGATTATTCGACCCGGTTTCGCGATCCAGCCCTACACGACATTGACCATCGCCCTTTGCTCAGCAATGAACGCACCTTGGGCTCGGTGATCAAACTGTTGACGCCGTCCGCAACCCAATATTCGGATACCCATAATCAATGGCTTGAAAAAATCCCTCAGCATATTTTGGCTGTGGTGCTTATGATCAAGCGTTTTTACAAGGAAGAATGGGGGCAAAACTGGAGGAAATATTTCTCCGTCGATATGGTCAACAGCCATCCCGGCAACGAACTGAAATTTCAAGGCCGCAAACTGATCGCCAGTTACCTACGCGTCGGTTTCGACGAAAAAGGCGCGTGGCGGGTATTCAAACTGCGCCAGGACTTTATCGCCTCGGCTAAAATCCAGTTGGAAGACGATATTTCCGCGTCCACAGTCGTGCCGGTGCATTACCTGAGCGGACTTAATCCCGACTATAAAAACCCCAGTGTCAAGCTGGTCGAAAACTGCGAGCAAAGTTTCTTTCAGCGCCCTGACGATGCGGTACACCGGGGCACCGATCTACAAACCGAGCTGGATTTTTCACGCACCGATAATTTTATCTCCAATTTCCAGCCGCTGACCGCCGAAGACGCCCGCGAGTTTTTAGAAGACGTTATACACTTCGACGAATTCAGTGAGCCGATGCGGAACGTAATCCGCCAGGCAGTCAACGGCAAGGTTGGCGAGTACTTCGTGTCTTCGGCACACCCCCGCCTGGTTGACGGCAAGCCCAGCCTTAACGTCAGATACCTGCAACTTCGCCCCGATATAGCCGACCCAAAAATGCGCTATATTGCGGAAATGTCCACCCGCTTGGCGCGGGGGCTTAATGCCGATCAAACCGTTTATTTCCCGGTTAACGAAGTACTGACCGGACGGCGCAACAACCCCGCCGAACCTGAGGCGGGCATCCGTCCGCTGGCTATCTATAACCCGATCCATTACCAAGAACTGCCTGAGCTGTTTATGGATTTCATTTGCAGCCTGACCGGAAAATCACCCTCCACTACCGGCGCAGGCTCGGAAGGCGCGCTAACCAAAGGCCCGTTCAATGCCGTATCGGCCACTGCCGACCTTAACACCGCGTTGGTTTCATTCATCCTATGCGGCTATGACGGCTATTCCACTGCGGCGGGTTACATAGGCTCACAGCGCCGAATCGATCATGACATCAGCCTGCTGATTCCGGAAATCTGGTCGCGCCTGCCGGTAGCCGAACGCGATCCACAGTATTTGATTGGAAAAGGACAACTGGAAAAACTGGAAGATTTCGAATACGAAGGCCGTACCGTATTCCAAAGCCGCTTAGGTTATCGCATCACCGAACGGTTTGTGCATACCAATTTCGGCAAGATGTTCGATTACCCGACTGCGGTATTCGACGAAGCCATGTTGAAGCCGGAAACACAAGATCTGCCCAGCTACGTCGACGGTATCGATAATGTATACGAGGCGCAGCAACGGGTAGCGCAACTGTATTTTCAGGATGGTTCCATTGATGATGCTTGTCCGCCTTTAAAAGCGTTGCTACACATTATGGCCAACGGCCACTATGCAGACCAGACTGTCAGCGATCCGGCTATTCGCGCCATGTTCACCCGCGACTACCTGTTACAAAGCGATTGGTATCAACAACGCCTTGAAATCAAACAGCAACGTGACAGTGAGCTTTGGCTGCAACACAAGATCTATATCCAGAAGCAATTGACAGCAACGGAACAGCATGATTCGACTATCCGCGCCGAGTTGAATCAAAAACTAGAAGCCGCAGAACGCAAGCTGGCCGAGATCAACGATCCGGCTTATCTGCAACAGCTGCAAGGGACTTTAGGGGCGGATTGGGTGCATCACCAATAGGCTGAAATAAGCCTGTTGAGCGACAGCGAAAACGGGCGTTTCCGGCAGAGTGTACTGTTCTCAGGGTGGCCCCTGAGAACAGTACATATTATGGAACGGCTAATCCGTTCGTTCAATACAAACACGAAACATGATCGAAGCCCAATTGATGGACTTCGGTGAGTTTGGTATCTTCTTTAATGCAGTTTTTTGTTAAACGGCGATACCTACCTGTAATGCATCAAACCAGTCTAAAAAGCGTTTGACATCATCGCCTTTAAACATCCGCCCATGCTGCGGAGCCAAAATATCGATATCCATGTTTCTTACCCGCTCAATCCAGACTCTTTTTGCCTGATTTGACGGCATCATGCGTTGATGCCAATGACGCATTTTTTCAACATGCGCGGCGAAATTATCAACAAACACTGGGGCATCAGGGGCTTCAAAAGCAGCACCGACATCGCCTGTCATCAAAATTTTAGCTTGCGGGTCATAGACATGAAAATTGCCGGGCGAATGCAAATAATGAGCCGGAATAATCTGCAACTCCACTGACTCTAGTTTAATTGTTCCGCCATTATCCGGAATAGGCACATATTCTATCGATTCGCAACTGTAATGACGCAAAAAACCCTCCCAAATGGCCGGCGCATGGAGCTTGGCATTGGTTAAAGCCTGGTCCCATAAACCCAACGATGAGATTACGTCAGGATCCTGATGCGAAGCGAACAGATCAGTTATTTGATCCACGGGAGCATGATGCAACACAGCCGCCATCATCGGTGCAAACAACTCAGCACCACCTGGATCCATCAGCAGACAACGGTTAGGCGTGCGTACCACATATTGGTTGGTATCGATTATGTTGCCGGGTTTTCCTTCATCCCGTCCAAACATAATCCATTGGTGCGATCCTTCATATATCTTGGTCATTTTCATA
>DATBQC010000629.1:0-6819 GCA_036561065.1 Methylobacter sp.
AATCGGACCAGCCGCTTACCACGAGCGAGTTGATCAAGAACCCCGTAACCGAACCGGTTAAAAAAAGATTAGTCAATGGATTCGATAAATCAGCCTCAACCGTATGCCCAATAGAAAATGCCCCGCAAATAAAAGCATTGACCCAGTTATTATCTACCCGAAAAAAACGGATGCTCTCGTTCGGCAATAAATTCGGGTCGGGTATTAAATAACGACTGGGTATGCCTTGCAGATTTTTCCAGGCACTAAATTTGTCCAGCACATGTTTCGGCATAACTTTGTTTTTAGGAGCGTCATTTAAAGGCAAATGCAGGATATTTTTGTAACCGGAAATTGATTTCAAAGTTTCCAGCCTGAGCGCCATCGCCGTTTCGGTTTTCCACTTGAAAAACTCCGTGGAAAAATCCACATCGTTCAAAGCGGTTAATCGGCCCAGTTCATAGGCAGCGGCATAGGTTAAATCTTCCGTACCGTTCGCACCGTCCTTCAGAATTAAATCGGCTGGTTTTTCAGGGACTGTTATAACTGAACCGTTTGTTATGAGGGGGAAATTTTTATCGATACCGGTCAAGTCAACATGAACTGCCGCAAGCGGCCCTCTGTACCAGGCGGATGGGGCTCCGGCACTCTCCAGCTTGCTGTAGGGCAGCTTTACCGTACCTGTCGCGTTGATATCCTGAGCGGAAGCATCCCTACAAAATGGAGCAAAACCTCCTGCAAGATGCGAAAGCAAGTCGTGAAAGGTGCTGCCAGGCAATTTCGCCGCGTTTTTAATTAATTTAATAATCGTTGTATCGGCAACCATTAAATTCTTTAACGCGGCTTCGAATTCGGATGTGTTGTCATAGAGCACATCATACATTGTGCTTAGATCGGGAAGCGTGGGATTGGCTTTCTGGAGTGTTTCCGCAATAGCCTGCGTCACGCAATACAATTGGTCGTCGAAAGTAGAAAACTGCCATTTGTAAAGATAGGGAAAAAGGTAGTTTTTCGACTTATTTGTTATCCCTGAGAAAGAAGCGCTCGCATCGTTCCCTGAATAATTATTTTCCAGCGACACCAAATACACCGTGCTGCTATGCCCCCGCTGAGGCAAACGGTTGCACAACAAAACAGCATGTTCCTCTATCTCGTCGGCATTAGGGTCGGTATTGCTCCTCGAATAGCTAAGATATTGCAAGGCATCCAGCGTTGCCGGAAAAATGGAGGATAAAGAGGGATCCACTTCGAGGTAATTCAACTTGGCAGGCAATCGGGACAGTTCGCCTGGCACTAATATTACTGAGTTATTACTTTCAGAGATAAAATCGCTCAGGTTTGCATTATTTTGCTCAGTGATTTTCGCAGTTTCCGATTCATCAACCAGTAATAAAAACAACCAGGAGGCGCTATTGATGTCAATTTCCCCATTAACCGGCGATCTTTCCCACGGCAAAGTGTTTCTGTTCAGCACCAGCGAAGGCAGGACAGCCATATAATCGCCCTTGCCGCCTATCGGGGGGTACACCGAATGTATCAATGATTGATCCAAATCAAAGCGCGGGCCGCAAACGTAAAAATCCAGAGTATTTTTAATATCAGACGACGTTACCGAACCATCAGTATTTTTCACCTCCAGCTTTTGCGATACCTTGACGGTATATTTTCCATCCTGAAGGGAAGGTTTGTGGAAATCGTGAAAAGTGATAGTTGTATTTGCCATAATGTTTTTTTAATTATGCAGCCCTGGAAAAGCCAGTACCGTATGAAAAAGAGGCGCCTTTCGTCGCCGGAGCGGTGTTGATGACATCTTCCTCGTTCGCCGAGATTTGACAAGAGGTTCCAGCTACCGGTTCCGGCGTTTTCGCAGAAATTCTCACACCCGACAGCAAGCCAAGGATCAGGCTATCCTTATCGTTCCCTGGAATAACTCCCGCTGTAGTTGCGGGCTGCCATAAGGCGGCAGGCATATTTTTCGTGATCGGTTTGAAGGTGAAATGGGTAGATAATTCAACATTCGTCATTTCAGTTTTGTCTTTTAATTCAGTTTTGCCTTTTGAAATCGTTAACGTCAATTCCGAAGAAAAATCATCCGACGTCTTTGCCATCGGCTTAATGCCGAATTCGGTATCCGAAGAGATAACATCGGGAATACCCGTCACTGTTTTAACCGGTATCGCCGTTCCCAGAATAACCACCAGTTCCTTGGCGTTCACCACATTGATTGCCGGGCTGGACTGGCTTGCGATCAACCCCCTGCCGATATTGGCCGACAGGATTTTATCCGATGCAGGCAAGAAGCCCGAACTAAAGTCATCCCAACCGATCGGTTGCGGCGTTTGCTCATCTTCGCCAAACGAAATGCCGACGGTAAAGGACACCAGCACATGCACGCTCACGCTGGCGTAACCCGAGAACGACGGACCCCAAATTTTCAGGTCGGCGCTCAGGTCAAAGTCGACGCTGGCATGTATCGAGAACAGCCAGAAACTGACATCGATACGCGCAGTCACAGCCAAATCGGCATACATGTGACCGAGGTAGCGGTAGGGTTTCCAGTAGATAATAAAATCGGCACCTACCGTAAATACGACCTGTATCGAAAAATCGCCGCCCGCCTGGAAATTCGCCACCAGATGCCCGCCGGCCATCATCGCCTGCGGGGTAATGGCAAAATACGCATCGGCTTTAACAAAAAGAGCGTCGCTGACCTTCCAGTTCATTTCCAGACGAGACACTTGCGGATAATAGGCCTGGGGCTTATACAATGGCCCGTAACCGCCCAGGGTCAAGATAAAATCGCCTTCGTTCGCTCCACTCCACTGACCGTCGGACTGGTCTTTAAAGACGCTCAGCATGGCAAAACCGCCGGTAATGGACGCATTCGGATTAAAGACATAGGAACTGGGCAAGAATGCCCCGTTCACGGCCACAATCCCCCTTTCCGGCAGAATGCGCGCCACTAGGCCGATACCGATTTTGGCCAGGGGCGGTTCTGAGGAACTCTGATCGGGAACCGGGAATTGCATAGTGGCAATGCCCAGAATGTCGATTTCCAACTCGACATTGAACTTAATCGAGAGCAACACAAGGCTCTCGATCATCTTGAACGACTCCACCCTGATGCCCACCGCACCCCAGAACGAACCTTCCTGCGGCATAAAGTCCAGGTTCATCGCGTTAAAATCGACTGGCAACGTATTGCCGGGTATGACGGGTTGTATCAGCGGAAAGGTATTAATAGTTTCAGGAGACGGGAGATTAAATGCCCGGTTATAGCCAAAGCCTGCCGCCGCCCCTGTAATCATCAATATGGCAGGCAAGCCGCCTAAAGGCGCACCAAGAAAGCCATAAATAAATATCGAAGTTACCCCGTCGGGCAATTTGGCATATGAGCCCATCGCGGTCAACGCGTAGTCTTTGTAACCGACCGTCAATGAACCGCTATAGCCTGTTATCGACGGGGTAGTATCACCCGTTGCAGGCAGGTTGATCGTACTCTCCACAAACAAGCCATCCAGTGTTAATGGCTGTTTGTTAATGTTCAGGCCGAGCCCGTGCAAGGTGATAGAAGGTGAAAATTTATCGACGGGACTGGTTATCTCTAAGCCGATAAAATCGAGCCCCAGAGGGCCAACCAACAAGCCGCCGCTAAAGGTAAGGCAGACCTTGCTGCCCTTCAAGCCCAAGCTGACGCTCTCGATGCTCACCGGGCCGAATTTTTTGCCCACCGGAGAGGGTGATGCCGGACTGGAAGAATCAAGCGGCAGCGTTGCGGCAGTGCCCGTAGCGCTTGTTGAGGTTGCGCCACTGGTAGAGCTGGTCGTTGGAGCGGAAGCGCCGGATAAAAACGAAGAATGCAACGGAATAACTTCCGCATTGTCGCCCAGCACCAGCGAGCCTTGCAGGCTATAGCCCTGTGCAAAAGACGCAGGAGTGGACGCGTTGTTGGCGACCGTGCTTTGCGGTGTCAGCAAAGGCGCGACATTGATCTGGGCCAAAAATCCGTTGATGCCGGTTAATTCGTCGGCCTTAATCTGCGCGTTCGCATTAACAATCCTGAGCGCATTAAAACTGAACTTCGCTTCCTTGAGGAAATCGCCCACCACCGGCAACGTGCTGAGGTCTATATCGCCGTTTACATTCAGGTCGCTGCCGAAAACAGTGAAACTGCTGGTTTTGCCGCCGACAGGCGTATGGCTGATTTTCGCGACGAACAGGTCGGTGATGCCCATCTTTATCGGGAAGCTTCCGCCTAAGTTTATCGAGTTCCCGCCCGGCGAATAGAGATTGCCGCCGAAAGACGAGCTAGTGGTTGTGCCGTGATCCTGAGTTTTTGCGTGAATTATTGTAAAAGTAATATCGTTGCCGGATACCTTGCCTTGCACGGAAAAAAGCAACGTCTCCCCTGTAGAGTCGTAAGTAAAAGACACGCATTCCAACGCCAGATCGAGTGCCTTGAGTTCATCGGGAAGATCGAAACCGAAGGCGGCCGCGATGTCCTGGAGCTTGAGATCCACAACTGTAAGCTCACCAATCACCTCTGCCGAAGCGGCTCCACCGGATGTTCCGCCTTCTGTAAAGGAGACTGTCACCCGGAGCCCCAAAGACTTATCGCTAACGGGCATAAATCCGTAAAGATCGAAGCTGAAGCTCTTGTCGGCAATACCCACGCCCAGGTCAAGGCTGCTGATGGTAAAGTCAGGCACAAGGGGCGAGTTAATTCCCATGGCGGCTGCAACCGTTACAAAGTTAATCGTCGATCCCGGCTTCAACCTTCCGTCTATATGAAGGTTAGGCAGCATAATGCCAACCTCGGCCGTAATGCCGAACAGCTTAACATCGGCATTGACAGTCAGGTAGTCAAGGGTCTGCGCCGCAGGCGAAAAACCGATGTCGATGGACTCCAGCACAATGTCGTCCAGATGGATAGCCGCCATGTCGTCTTTTATCGTATCGCCTATCGACGCATCCAGCAGAGATACGATATCCCCGATGGACGGCAGGCCGACGGCCTCATCCTTGGCCGTAATACTGAGTTCCATTTCCTCGGATGCGCCCATATGCAGGGAAACGTCCACCGCTTCACCCGCAATCACCAGATCGCCGCTAATCGCGCCGGTAAACGAGGTACAGTCGCTGCCATGCTTGTAATACATCTCAAGCCCGACTTCGGCAATCACAAGTTTGTCGGTAATTGTCCACGACTTGTTTATCTTGAGGCCAAAGCCGATCAGGGTCGGGCCGATACCGGCTGGGTCATACTGCACGCTGAAGGCATCGATTTCGATAAGATCGTCGATGTCTTTGAAGATATCGAGAAACGACAGGGCGGGTATTTGCGCCATATCGCCGCAGGCGAGCTCGAAGAGGTCGCCGAGTTTCAGGGGGGCGCTATTCAGAGTATCGATAAAAAAAGAAATGTCGTCATCGCGCTTTTGCAGGCAGATGGCAACGCTATTTTTTCCGCTTCTGTCCAAAGTGCCGGTATAGAGTGTATCAAGCTCGAAGTTGTCCGGTGTCAGGGGCATATCCGGGGTGAAATCGTCCGTTGCCGTAAGCTTCAGGGTTACACCCGGTATAGGTTGAAAGATAGTGTCACTCATCAATGTTTCATCCTTTTGTACAAATCGACAACAGTTGCTACGACAGCTGCTACGACAGCTGCTACGACCCAATTGAAGGTGGATACATTGTCCCCCGGCTCATCACTCATGTGGCTGTCAGTTTGCCTCGATACTCCGGTGTCTGGGTCAGGTTCCTTTCGCTTTGGCTTTCGATTTCGATTTTCAAATGCATCCACTCTTTTGTTAATATGTTTAGCAGGCGGCAGCCCACCATCAGCAAAGGTTTTCCGGGTCTTACCTTCTGAAGTAGTGCTATTGTTAATTTGATCCCGTATTTTCTGGCATCTTCCTGCTAGCGCAGTGTAATTATTCTCGGTCGTAGCTACGGTAAGATTAGTCAAATTTTGTTCTTTTTTAAAGATGACCTCTAAAACAGAACTCGAAACATCCGAAACATCTAAAAGTGCGGTTTTTTCTTTAATTTCAGTGACGATTTTTGCTGAGATTGAAATTGCATTATCTTTATAAAGTTTGTAATTACTATTTCCGGCTTTCAATGTCACAAGTATAAAGTTCATCACGATTTCAAAAAAAGCATTAGGAGGCAACTTATCCTTTAGATCACCAAGCACTGTATTATCCGAGCCACTTGCTTTTTCTGTGCCAAAACCAAAATAATCATAGCTCACGGAGAACTGCCCCTTATTTACATCATCGACGCGTATGACGATATTGCCATACCCGGTATAGGTGGTGTCAGAAACATCTTTAAAGGTGTCCACAGAAGGCTTCTCTTTGCCGCCTTCAATCTTTGGAAAAAATTGATCCAGCTGACCGGAAAAATAGATTCTGCTTAATTTTTCAGTTATTTGTTCATTGGGTGCCCGATCTGAGGCTGAGGTACTTTCATCAAGCGCACGACTTAAGGTTTCATCATTAACATGGCCATACGTGTTGCGTCCGACGGGTACGATACCTACTCCATTTGCCTTCAGGGTTCCCAGCAGCTCGTCGGGGGTCGAGTGTTTGCTGCCGTGATGACTCAGCTTAAAGGCGTCTAATTTTATCGGTGGACTTTGAGCATTTAAGTATTTGGCTATCTCCTTTTCCTGAGCAATGCCGATATCGCCGCCGGTATAATAATTAAACATGCCGAATTTAATGAGCCAAGCAAGGCTGATTTGATTGTTAATGGTGCCGCTATCACCGCCTGTTCCTGTTACGGCCTCGTTACAACCCCTCACGTAGGTGTCCGCCGCCAGCAATTGCGTAG
>DATBQC010000630.1:0-1893 GCA_036561065.1 Methylobacter sp.
TATACATTCAAACAGGATTATTAATCATGCCAAACGGCACGTTCTCAATGCCTTTCACCAATCCATCTCGCGCGATTAAAATCATCGCTAAAAATAACGCATGACTATAGCAAAAATTAGCTAATTTCTGCCCCAAGTTGCGCTAAACTTGATAAAAAAATTAATGTCCTCATTCCGACTATAAAAACGCATGCCTACACAAGCACAATTCGATCGCTATTCACAGTTTCTTGAATCCGACCCGCAGAATATCCGCCTATTAACCGACACGGCCAATTGCGCTCATGAAATGGGGCATCTGAACGACGTGATCGAATTAACGTCACGAGGTTTGCAGGTCGATCCGGGCAATCGCGAATTACGGGCAAGTAAAGCACTAGCGACTCTCGGCCTAGGAAATTTCACCGAAGCCGCAAATCTGCTTCAGCAATTGGTAGATGATGGCGAGGATGCACCGGCCATTCGTTACAACTTGGCCTATTGCCTCGCGCTATCCCAGCAATATCCGCAAGCACTGGCCTTGCTGGAAGACGCAGAGGCGCACTATACCGAATTACCCCAAATGGTTCATTTAAAGGTAAGAGTGCTGCACTTCATGGCGGAATTGGAGCAAGCCATCGCGCTTTGCCAACGTTGCCTGCAACAGCAACCGCAAGATGCCGTGCTACATGGCGCATTGTCAACAATGTATATCGATACTACGGAATTCGCTCTGGCGAAACAGCATGCCGAACTTGCCATGCAATCAAGTTCACCACCGCCTGAAGCCGAAACCAGCATGGGGGTGATCGCGCTGAGCGATCAGGATGATGCAACAGCATTGATCCATTTTGAGAAAGCCATTGCTGCCAAACAAAACAGCGGACGGGCTTGGTTGGGGAAAGCCATGTCCCTAATGATGCAACAACAGTTGCCGGATGCGGAACAAAGCTATAACAGTGCCTTACAGTATATGCCCAACCATCTGGGTACATGGCAAGGCCTAGCTTGGTGCCAGATAGCAGCCAACAATCTGGATGGCGCAGAACAGTCTTTGCAAAAAGCACTGGAGATAGACGATACCTTTGCCGAGACACACGGCGCGCTGGCCGTCATCGCCGTATTGAGCGGCGATACCCAACAGGCAAGGACATTGATACGCCGTTCGCTAGGGATAGACCACGAATCGTTTTCCGGATTATTCGCTCAAGCGCTGCTACTCAAGCAGCAAGGCAAATTGGAAGCCTCGCAAAAACTCATCAACACCATGTTGGATGAACCCATACTGCCAGACCAGCGTACGCTTAGAGATAGCTTCATCAAACATATGTCTAACAACAAAAATAAATAGCGATGGATAAAATCAAAATAAAATTTGCCGGCATGGATGAAAACGCAGGCGCCCTACTGGTGCAGTTCTCTACACCCGACGCACCGCAAAACATCGACGAAGCGCCTATGTATCCATTTTTTCCTTGGCAATTCCAAAGCGACGACATCGAAAAACTATTGCCGCACATAGCGGTATTCGGCCAAGGGATATTGGGCCATCAACAGCAACAACAGCAACACAAATTCACCCCTGAACAACTAAATAAATTCTCTTCACTAATAGGTACCGATCGCGTCACCGAAATACAATCCCTAGCCCAGCCCAGCCCTATTACCCCTTACGATCCGAATACTCAAGACGCCAGCGTCCAGATCGACAACCTGCGTTGTACCATCTTGGAAATCCTGGCAGAAGAAGGGTTGATCCCTGGCGCGGTAAAGAAAGCCTGAAGTAGACTCTCTGCAATGACTGCCGACCAATTTACCGCTTATCAGTTCATGGTCTCCAAATTCGGCGGCATATCTTTCGATACGCTGGAGGAGTTTGCCAATGCGGCGCGAGCCGGACAAACGACAAAGCGT
>DATBQC010000631.1:0-7172 GCA_036561065.1 Methylobacter sp.
CAATCGCTATCATGCCCGCCCCATTGCGCGATAACGCCTTGTCGAATCCCTTCATCCATTTCTTCTACTGTTTTTGCATTTCCTTGATAGCCTGTGCAGCCAATTAAATCATCGATTGTTGTTTTAGCTAAGGTGTTTTTAGTTTTTAACAAAATACCTTGCGCGGTGATTTCGACTTCTAATTCCTGCCCGACGTTTAAATGACAAGCATCGCGTATGGTTTTTGGAATAATGACTTGTCCTTTGCTGGATAAGCGCGTGGTTTGCATAACATTACCTCCTTAAACGGAAAGTAAGATTATGGTAAGACTTTTAGCTGTTGTCAATTAGGGAATAATCTTAACAGCACAAACCTACAACCCTGACAGGGTCGTAGGTTTTCGCTTTTGCGCATAACGTTGAACATTGACGCCCTGGGAATGTTGAGAAGAAAAATGCTCAACCTATTTTATCGCCGCCCCCGAAAAACCCTGCTGCCGCCAAGCCTCGTACAGGACAATCGAAACGGTATTGGACAAATTCAAACTACGGCTTTCCGCCTGCATCGGCAAATACAAGCAGCGTTCGGCACCCAAATCCGCCAAAACATCAGCAGGTAAGCCTCGCGTCTCCGGGCCGAACAAAAAAGCATCCTCGGGCTGAAAACTCACCTCGCTGTAAATTTTCGTGCCTTTGGTGGTCAGCGCAAAAATCCGCCCCGGCTTAATGCTGTCGACAAAACCGGCCAATGAATCGTGCTCTTTTACCGCCACCCATTCATGGTAATCCAGCCCTGCCCTGCGCAGCTTCTTGTCATCCAATTCAAACCCCAAAGGCTTGATCAAATGCAACTGCATGCCGGTATTGGCGCAAAGCCGGATAATATTCCCGGTGTTGGCGGGAATTTCCGGCTCAAACAAAACGATATGAAACACGCTCAGAGCTTGATGCTGACTGGCTTCAGCTTCCAGATCTCATCGTTGTAATCGGTGATGGTTCTGTCTGTAGAAAACTTGCCGCTGCCGGCGCAGTTTAAAATGCTCATTTTGGTCCAGTTGTCCTGATCCTGATAAGCCGCTTCCACGCGTTTTTGCGCATCGATAAAGCTGCGGAAATCCGCCGCCGTCATCCAGGGATCGTGCGGACTTTTTATCGACGCCAAAACATCGTCAAACAAACCCGGCTCGAACTGGTTAAAATGCCCGCACTCAAGCAGCCCCATTACCCGGTGCAGGTCTTCATCCTGATTGATGATCGCAACAGGGTCATAGTGATGACTCATCTCTTCAACCTGTTCTTCGGTCAGGCCGAATAGGAAGAAATTCTCATCGCCGACTTCTTCGCGAATCTCAATATTAGCCCCGTCCAACGTGCCGATAGTCAACGCGCCGTTCATCATAAACTTCATATTGCCGGTGCCCGACGCTTCCTTGCCGGCGGTTGAAATTTGCTCGGAAAGATCGGCGCCCGGACAGATTTTCTCCATCGCGGAAACCCGGTAATTAGGCAGGAAAACCAGCTTTAATTTTCTGCCCACATCAGGATCGGCATTGACGACGCTGGAAACATTATTGATCAGTTTGATGATCTTTTTGGCCATGTAATAGCCCGGCGCCGCCTTTCCGCCGATCAATACGCAACGATCCGTCCAATTCGCCGTGTCGCCGCGCTTAATGCGGTCGTACAGATGAATCACATGCAGCACATTCAGCAGTTGCCGCTTGTATTCATGAACGCGCTTGACCTGTACATCGAAAATCGCGTCGACATTAAAATCGACATCATGGTCATGCTTCTTGTAATCAATCAGTTTTTGCTTTGCGCCTTGCTTGATTTCACGCCAGCGCTCGCGGAACTTCTTGTCTTCGGCAAAGGGTTCAAGCTTCTTTAACAACGACAAGTCAGTCAGCCAGCCGTTGCCTATGCTAGTAGTGATCAGTTCGGCCAGCTCCGGGTTACACGCTGCCAACCAGCGACGCGGAGTAACACCATTGGTTTTATTGTTGAACTTGCCCGGCCAGAACTCGTAAAAATCACGGAACAAGCCTTGCTGCAATAATTTCGAATGCAACGCGGCAACGCCGTTGACCGAATAGCTGCCGACGATAGCCAGATAGGCCATCCTGACGTATTGCTCGCCGCCTTCTTCAATGATCGACATGCGGGTTAACCGGGCTGTATCGCCCGGCCAATGCGCTGAGACTTCGGCCATAAAATGAGCATTAATATCGAAGATGATCTCCATCAGCCTTGGCAGCAGCTGCTTGAACAGGTTGACCGACCAGCGTTCCAGCGCTTCCGGCAACAAGGTATGGTTGGTGTAAGCCATCGTCTTGCGGGTGATGGCCCAGGCATCATCCCAAACCAAGCCGTGGACATCCAACAACAGGCGCATCAATTCAGCAACAGCTATGCTCGGATGCGTATCGTTTAACTGAAAGGTATTCTTTGCCGCAAACTCTGAAAAATCATTGCCGTGCCGACCGACCCAGGTGCCGATCACGTCCTGCAAACTGGCCGAAGCCAGCAAATATTGCTGGCGCAAACGTAAGGCCTTGCCGTTTTCATTGGCATCATTCGGATACAACACCATGGTAATATTTTCAGCGGTATTTTTTGCTGCAACCGATTCAGCATAATCCCCGGCATTAAACTCCTGTAGATTGAACTCTTCAGTCGCGGCAGCTTTCCATAAACGCAAAGTATTGACAGTGCCGTTCCGGTACCCTGGAATCGGCGTATCGTAAGGAACAGCGAGTATATCCTGCGTATCCACCCAGCTGGTTCGCTTATTGCCGAACTCATCGATATGCGACTCGGTATGCCCGCCGAATTTAATCCTAACCGTATATTCGGGACGTTCAATTTCCCAGATATTGCCATTGCGCAGCCAATGATCCGGTTTTTCCACCTGCTCGCCATTGACAATATCCTGCGAAAACATCCCGTATTCATAACGCAAACCGTAGCCGGTCACCGGCAACTGCAAGGTTGCACAACTATCGATAAAACAGGCGGCCAAACGACCCAAGCCGCCGTTGCCCAAACCGGCATCCGGCTCGCTTTCAATCAGCTCTTCAAGCTCAAGACCCAACTGGTACATGGCCTGCTCAATCGACTCAGTAATACCAAGATTCAACATGGCATTACTCAAGGTTCGGCCCATCAAAAATTCCATCGACAAATAATAGGCTCTCTTACAATCCGTCTCTTTGTAAGTATTGAAAGTTCTTTTCCAGCGCTCTATCAGCCGGTCGCTGATCGCCATCGACAACGCCTCATAGGCATAATGCGGCGAAGTATTGTGCTCATCTCTGCCCAGACGGTGACTGTAATAACGTTTGAAATCGGCAACAAAGTGCTGCGCATCCATGCCCAAATCTGGAAGCATGGTAATCGTAGATGTTGGCTTACTCGTCTTAAAGCTTCTATGCGGCATATTTTTTCACTGTGAAGTTGATGTTGGGTTGATGGTAACTATTTTTTGCTGTTTGGACAAAGATATTCTTTGGTTGACTGCTGTCCGGCTGCTGCCTAGAGAAATCTGCTCTCGCAATTCATCACCGACCGCTCCCCCGTTTTTCACCGCAGAACATATTTTTTGGATTGCAAGGCGAGTTTTGAACTACGGTACTTGTGACTTTTGGAATTCAAAACTGGCTTCGTCTGTTAAAATCGCCTTTAAGATTTTAAACAGCGTAGCGAGGGACAAGAACCGTTTTTAGCTTAGAATTATCCTTATCTTGCCAAAGCGACTGGATAATTGGGGTCTTGCGGATTGACTATTAAATCTATAGCTCCATTGGAATCACGCTCTCAGTTGACGTAACTGAGATTTTCAAATGCAATCCCAATCGGCCCAATTTCAGATATTTTACGTCGATAAATTGTGTAGTTCCCACAGGTGATGCTTCTCTGCCATTAACTTAATCACAACCGGCTTAAGTTAATGGACAGTGGCGGGCCGCATCCGACATTGAGTCGACATGGAGCATCACTTCAACCCGAATACTTTTAGCTGGCTGCCAATAACATTTCCGTTCTGATCGAGCCGGTAGATCATGACATATACCCGACCATTGGCAACGACAGGCGGAACCATGCGCGTCATTGTTCCTAGTCCGCCGTTGTTATCGTCCCCCGTCCGGTAAAGGCGCTTCAACTTATTTCCGGGAAGAATAGTCGTGGCGTCATAAGCGACGAGTTGGCCTGCGGCAAAATGTTTGTTGGAGTCGCCATTCATGGGATACACGGCCCATAGTATGCCAGTGCCGGGATCGATGCCGTGCGGGTTAGCGGGTAACGCAGACGGTTTGCCGGACACCATCAATAAGCCGCCAGGCATACCTCCCGGAGACTTTTGGTCTTTGGATGCCAGCTCATCAGCTTCAGCAAGAAATTTCGGGAAATCGCCGCGCTTGGTCGAAAAATCGTAGGCCTTAAGTTTCGCGTTTTCCCCCCATACAAAGACAGTGCCGCCGGACGAGTCGCGTTGCGCCAACGCCAGAGCATGGATATGGTGCGTCCTGTTGTTTTCCACGTCGCCGCAGGGTTGGAACCAACTGAAAGTTCCGGCATCGACATCATTGAGGCTTGGGCATGGGATACTCCTGTTCAAGTGATTGGCGCGATCCCAGTTTTGGTTCACGTCGCCACCGAAATAAGATGCGACCAACGGCGGTTTTGACATCAGTTGGTTAAAGCGGTCATGCTGACCAAGATTGGTTTTGTCCAGCGAGTAAATAATACCGTCTTTGGTACCTTGCAGCAGGAGGTCGGAGCCTGGAAACAGCACCGGCCCGGAAGCGCCGAAATCCCAATCGGTAGCCGCCAGCGTGCCGTTACTTGCAGGGACAGCACGACCGCAAGACACCTCCGACGTATTATCGCTCCACAAGCATTGGGCTCCGGACTTGCGCTCATCCAGGAACGCTTTGTAGAAATCCACCTTGCTTAATACCGGGCGACTACCGCCATTGCTTGGCGTAAAGCGCAGTTTGATCATGCTTTCGGTAAGGTTAATATCGCCTTTGCTATCGCTTTTATTTGATGAGGTTCCGTTTGATGTGGCGACGTAAATCATGTCGCCTTCGGTAGCCGGTGCACCGCCCGCCTGCCAAATGCCGCCGCCCCAAGAATCGAAAGCAGTGGCGCAAAACATGCCGGGATCTCGGGAAAAGCCATTCTCTTTCAGCAACCCGCGCGTATCGTAAGCGACAACAAAACCGTGCGGATTTTTGCGCCCGCCTCTAAATTCTTCGCCATTTGCCGCAAACGCCAGAACCAAACCGTGATTACCGGTCAGCGCCAGACCGGCACGGAGTTTCGGATAAGTAAACTGCTCATTTTCGCCTTTGTCGTTTTTAAACACTGCGTCGGCATCGTTGAACCAGCAACCGTTGCCTTCCTGCGATTGTCCGAAAATGCGCACCGGCGACGCCTTCTGCTTGCCGTTCTTGGGATTGAGTGCGAACACCAGATAATCGCGGAAACGATTGTCGCCTTTATTTTTTTGCACCCAGGCGGCTACGAACAACGTGTCGGTCGCAGGATCGATGATCGGCGTTGCCGAGATGCCCCAAGTCGGCGTGTGCCCCCACCTATCCATATCCTGACCCCCGCTTCCCCAATCAATTTCAGGGCCGAGCTTTACTTCATACACTCTGGCGTTAGTGCGGGCGTTAACGCCGATGACCTTATTGCGCATCGTGGTGATGACCACCAAATCATCGCCGCCACCGGCACCGTTCTCCACCACTAAAGGCTGGGTCTCCACCTTCGCATCAAAGTCATGGACACGAAGCAGACCGAACTGTCCGGCATTGACGTTGCTTTTATTGAGCGTAAATTCTTGATTGTTCGCGGCCGTTCGAAAATGATTCCCAGCCCTTTCGTTAATGCTGACCGCCTGAACGCCCAACGGAGCGATCAGAAAGAAAAGAAATCCAACAGTTGTTAATCGCATGATGCCACTCCTGAATAATCCAAAATACGCACCCTTCAACCTAGAAAAATCATTTGATCCACGAAAATATTCAAATAGACGCTAAGTTGTGAATAGCCACCCAAACGATGTGACGATTGTAGGGGCGACCGGCCGGTCGCCCGAAGATATCAAATCCGACTGATTTTTTTAGGTTCAAAGAAACTACTTTCCAAGCGCGTAGCTGATGAAATCAGGCATGTCGAAGTCCTGCCCCTTGCCAATTTTAGGCCGCCATGCCGGCGCTTGGCGTAAAACCGAATGACCATCACATAGCAACAGCCCGACAAGAGTTTCAACAACGATACGACTGCCCACCGCGCCTAGCTGTACAGGTGTCGCACTGCGGCCGCCGTGCTCCATCCACTGGTTCTGCGCTTCGGCAAGCACGTAGTACCACAGCGGCGCCTTACCTTTGAATCCCGGATCGATTACCTTCAAGGTATCAAGCTTGTCATATTCCTCGGCTGTGGTTGCCTTGCCGACTTTCAGCAGTTCGTCGGCCAGAGGTTCAATACCCATTGCCCGCGCCACATCTTGCCCGGAAGGCAAGCCCATTGCCATGCCGCGCAACAAATTACGCAACGCCAGATTAGGTAATTGGTGGGGATTAGCAGGGGGCTGAAGTTGAGAAATATGGGCAAGCGGCGGCGCCGGTTTAGCCGCATTCACCTGGGAAAATTCCGGCAGGAACGCTAACGGATTCACCAACGAAGTGTCGATTTTATACGCCGGTTGCGTACGATCCTTGCCTATCCGATCATCCTTGTCGCCGGTAATATCGAAAAACAAATTCCAATCGATGCCCCATTCTTGCGGAAACTCATCGAAACCGTTCAACCCGCGCTCCTTGAGTCCGGCAAAAATGAATTGCCGCCCATCGATACCGCGCTCACGTTCATTGGGATGAGTGCTGTCGGGTTGGTTGCCGCCACTCAACCGGGTATTTAGGCGATAGATCGGACGCACCATCGAATGTCCGAACCGGTAGGCGGCCGTCGAAAACTCGATCGGCATGAACGCGTCCTGCCTTGGCTGGTAGAACAGCAGTCTTGGCGCATCTTCGAAAATCGACTTGCCGCTGTGAAAATGAGGCAGAACGCTCTCAATAACGTCCCGGCGCGCAATCTTGTACAAAAAATCATGCAAGACGACATATTGATAATGCCAACGCACTTTCCGCTGAATCTCGCTAAAATCCAAATTCTGG
>DATBQC010000632.1:0-3048 GCA_036561065.1 Methylobacter sp.
GACTCTATGGTCGATTATTCCCCTATATTTTGTCAAACAATTATGTCACGAATGTGTCAGGAATAATTATATTTAACTCTACAATTTAGATTAAAATGACTTTTGGAAAACGATTGCCACTATCCCTATGCCCGTTCCAACCTAAGAAAACACCACGCCGCAACGCCATACAAAGCCACCGCCAGAAATATCAACACGGTAAAGCCGAACTGCATCGCAATCAGGGTTGCCAGTATCGCGCTGATGACCGAGGCGCAGCCGTTAATGCCCCAGGCCCAGGGTATCAGAGCCGGGGCGGATTGGCTGATTTTAGCCAGCGCCATTGGAAACGGCATGCCCATAAAAAAACCCAACGGCGCTATCAACACTATCGAAAGCAGGTAGCGGCTCAGGTTCCCCATTTTCAGCAAGAGTTCCGCGATTGATTCAAAACCCAGACTGTAAACGATACTTAGCAAGGCAATGGCCGCCATCGGCAGCATATACGCTGACTTTCCGGTGCGGCACGACAACTGGGTCGAGAAATAGCTGCCGATACCGGCTGATATTAAAAAGGTGCTCAGCACCACGGTAATGGCATACAGCGGATGGTGCAAAATCAGGATGAATTTCTGGATAAAGGCGATTTCAATAAACAAAAATGCCAGTCCCAAGCAGAAAAAATACACCAGCATATGCAGATGACTCCCCGATTCCGGTTCGATGCCGAGCTTGGCTTTCCACAGCCACAGCGGCAACGCTATCAGCAACAGACTTGCGAGTATCGCCTGTAACAACGCCGCGATTAACAATAAATAGCCGCTTTCCAGCAAGAAGTTACCGCCGCTGCCTAATAGCGATCTTATCTCGGGCAATGTCCGCCATTTGAAAAAATGAAACAGGTAAGGCCGGTCGTCTGTCGCAGGCTCGATGTGGAACTTGTAATCATCAATAAATGCCTGGCTGCCGTCGCCCAATAAAGCCGTAGCGGCTTGGTACAGATAAGGCTGATGCTGGATATTAAAGCGGTTGACTTCCGACTCCGATATGCCGGGATAATAAACCGGGTCAAAGCTGAGTTCGTCGCAGAACTGTTTTAATCGGGCGATTTCATCGGCGGATATTATGCCGTTTTTTACGATCAGGGTGCTGGTTTGCCAGCCGCGTATCATGACCATTTGCTGGCCGGGTTGGCGGACACCGGTCTTTTTAAGCGCGTTGATAACCGTCGCCAACAGTTTGGGCTCGTCGCGCGGCGGAACTTTAATCCAGCGGGTAATGCTGATATAACCGTCCGGGCTTACATTCCGCAGATATTCCTGTATGGCCTGTTCGGTATAAAGGTAATTTTCAGCCATTGAATAAAGACCTGCCGCCGATGCGCCAAACGCATCCAGTAATGAAATATTGATCAGGTCATAGGTTTTATCGCTTGCCGCAAGGTAGCTGCGGGCTTCATCAACATGGACATTTACATGGGGGTTGGAATACAGGTAACCGGCAAATTCGGCATGGGTGCGTTGAACCAGATCGATGACTTGAGGATTCAGTTCAACGGCATCAATGTGCTTAACGGCGTGGAAGGTCGCCTGCAACACGTCGCTGCCGGTGCCGGCACCGAGTATCAAAATATCGGCCAATTGTTTCAGGTGATAGGGCAGGGCCGAGGTGGTTTGATCCAGATAGCTGAGTGTTTCGGGCTTGCCGTTATAACGAGTGATGGCGGTCATGTTGTCTGCATCGGTAAACACGGCAAGCTGTTCCGGCGGCTCGGTCGTAACATTAAGGCTCAAGCCGGGCGCATGGCGTAGCGGGGTGATTTCGCTCTTGACGACGCTGATCAAACCCAGCGGGCTGGAATACTGATCAATGATTTTCGTTCCGGGAATTTGCAGCACTTGGTTCAGGGTTTTGTACGGGGAAACCTTCAGCGTTATCCAGCCGCTCGGAGTAAAAATAATCGCCAGCCCGATGATAACGGAGGCGATGATCCAGTGCTTGGTATTGCCCGGCTGTCCGCAAAAGGCATAAGTCGACACCAGCAGGGTTGCGAGTATTCCCGACAGCATCAATACGGCTAATATCTGTTCGGGAAAGACAATAAAAAGCAGCAAAATGACGCTCACACTGCCGATGCCGGCGCCAAACAGGTCGGCCCCGTAGATGGAAGATACTTGGTTCTTATAGTGGTAAAGCGACAGGCCGACGACATTGGCCGCGAAAAAGAAAGGTAAGGTCAGAATCAGGTAGACGCTGCACAAATACAGCGGTTGCATAGGCGACCAGAGCATTTCTGCAGGATTAAACGGGATTTGCTGAGCCAGCAAAAAACAGGCGGGTGCAAACAGACTGAACAGCAGCATATTTGCCATAATCGCAATCGGAAACAACCGAACCAAGCGGTCGCGGTTCAGGGCCAGAAACACGCCGCTAACACCATAGCCCAACAGCGCCAGACTGATCATCATATAAGCGAAATGGTGCCACTGGATAATCGAAAACAGGCGCATCAATAAAACTTCATAGGCCAGCGAAGATGCCGAGATAATGCCGACAGCGGCCAGCAGCGATAAGTGTGGCTTCATTGTCATTTCCCCTTCAATGCTTGCCGGTCAGCGGGACAAAATGTACCGGCAGAATTTGGCGAGTGGTGACCTTTCCGTCAACGCCTTTAGTCACCAAAATCAGGTACTGCGTCATAAACTGAGCGCCGACCGGGATGACCATGCGGCCGCCGGGTTTTAGCTGTTTTATTAGCGGCGGCGGTATATGGCTGGCAACGGCGGTCACGACGATGGCGTCAAAAGGCGCAGCTTCTTCCCAGCCGTAATAACCGTCACCGAGACGCGTGTTTACGGCGTCATAACCGGCTCGCTTAAGGTTATCTGCCGCTTGCTTGCCCAGCTGTTCAACTATTTCTATGCTGTAGACGCTACCAGCAAGCTCGGCAAGTATGGCCGCCTGATACCCCGAACCGGTGCCGACTTCCAGAACCCGGTCGGTTTTTTTCAGCTTAAGCAGGTCGGTCATGACTGCGACGATATAAGGCTGGGAAATGGTCTGTCCGTA
>DATBQC010000633.1:0-1661 GCA_036561065.1 Methylobacter sp.
ATAGCGGTGTCGGCACCTGCGGCAAAGAAGGTCAAAGCGTACCTGTAGGCGTGGGGCAACCGACCTTGAAGATAGACGGTTTGACTGTGGGAGGTACGGCGTAGTTTTTGCTTAAGTAACATGGCTTAAAAAACTTTAAGTGCCTAAAAAATAAAGCCAATATTTTTTAGTTGGAGTAATATTTACTTGCGATGACGCATCTGCTTAAGGAGAATTAAAAATGGCCGAAGCAAAAAGCACCAAACCCGCCAGCAAACCTGCTGTCAAAAAACCTGCTGCAAAACCCATGGCTAAACCCGCCGCAAAACCGGCGATGAAAGCAGCAGCAAAGCCAGCCGCTAAAAAAGCAGTTGTCAAAAAACCAGCAGCAAAAAAACCTGCTCCGAAAAAGAAGGCCGCGTCTGGAGCGGAAGAGCGTTACAGAATGATAGAAGTTGCGGCTTACTATATTGCCGAGCGCAACGGATTTGGCGGCGACCCAAAGTTGTTCTGGGTTGAAGCCGAGATGCAGATCAAGAAACTGCTCAAATCCTAAAACAACGCCGCCTATGCGGCGTTTTTTACAGTGGCGTTTTTACTTTCTCGCCTTCACGTTTTTTCATAGCCCCATCCGACAGGGCGGCTATAATATGCGGTTTTCTTCCGCATAGTCCCGAGCACCCGGCATGGCTTCAAAATCCGCATCTTCGAGCAAACTCCCGCGACCATACGGCTCGGCGGATGCGCTTTATCTTACTCAGCTCAAGGCGGGCTCTGAACACAGCCTGATCGTGCTCACCGGTAATGCGCACGATGCGCAACGGCTGGTGGAAGAGATACGATTCTTCGCCCCCCAGCTCAACACCCATCTGCTCCCCGACTGGGAAACGCTGCCTTACGATCATTTTTCGCCGCACCCTGATCTGGTGTCGGAACGCCTGTCTGCGTTGCATCAGATATCGCAGCGTAATTGCGACATCATGCTGCTGCCGGTGAGTACCGCGTTGATGCGCTTACCGCCGCAATCGTATCTGGCAGCGCGCACTTTCATGCTGAAAAAAGGCGATAAGCTCGACCTGGAAGCGCTGCGCGAGCAATGTGCCAAAGCCGGATATTCACATGTGAACCAGGTCGTTTCTCCGGGTGAATTCAGCGTACGCGGCGGACTGATAGACCTGTTCCCCACCGGCAGCGCCCTACCCTATCGCATAGACTTGTTCGATGATGAGATCGAGACCCTGCGTACGTTCGATGTGGATACCCAGCGCAGCTTGTACCCAGTGGGCGAGATACGCTTGCTGCCTGCGCGCGAGTTCCCGCTGGATGAAGCGGGTATCACTCATTTCCGCCAAAGCTTCCGTGAACGTTTTGAAGGCGACCCATCGAAATGCCGCATCTACAAGGATGTCAGCAACGGCCTGGCGCCCGGCGGCGTGGAATGGTATCTGCCGTTGTTCTTCGATGAGACTGCAACACTATTCGATTACCTGCCGGCCGACAGCGTGTTGTGCATGCACGGCGAGGTAAATCTGGCAGTAGAAAATTTCTGGGCCGAGACGCGCTCGCGCCATAGATTACTAGACTTCGACCGCGAACGCCCCATTCTGCAGCCCGATGCGCTGATGATGGCGGCGGATGATTTCTTCAAGCATACGCATGCTTATAGTCGCATCACGCTTACT
>DATBQC010000634.1:0-3024 GCA_036561065.1 Methylobacter sp.
AAGCAAAGAGAAAATATCTCTATCAGGAATGTTATTTTTTTGGTATTGTCTGATGATAATTTGTTGCCATATATGACGCTGTAGGCTGGCCAGAATCCAACCAGTTTCATCTTTGCCTTCTTGCAGCTTATCATAAAGCGCGAGGGCTTTTGCTGATTGTCCTTCACAGATAGCATCAATAACATTCTTTGGCGTTAACTCCGCCGAGAAGCACATTACTGCTTTCGCTTCTTCTGGTGAGACGACAGACCCTGGTTTGCAGATGACCGAAAGCTTGCCAATCTCAGAAGCGAGTTTTCTTAGACTCCTTCCCGAGTTCACAAAAAGGGCAGACGCAACACGTTTAAGGTCTAATTGAAAACGTGCGCCTTCAGTATATATCCAGCGCAAAACTTCATTATTATTATCGAATGTCTTAAGCTTTGGAAATTTGACAACTTTAGTTGCCGTGGGGCTCTTCAATTCTTTACTATCAGTAGATATACATATTAAACAATCATTCCCATCAGGCCCAAAATCAGGAATTTTCGTGACATTCCATAAAATGAAACATCTCCTACCGCCAAAAACGGGAGTAAGTTCAATTTCATCACGAAGCTTCGCAATATCTGCTTCGTCATAGTGGATAACAGAAGAAAATAACCCTGATTCGGCCTCTTGGAGAGCCGCTCGTTCCTTTAGAAATTCTTCTTCGCCATTCACCAGTACCAGCGTTGCCAATAGATTTTCACATTACATTTAAAGTATACTTCTAACCCAATGCGCACATGCATCAAATCGAGTTAGATGTAAGAGGGTGGAAGAAAATTCCAACAAACGACAAACACGGTTTTTGTCTGCTCCAGAAGATAGCGCTTCTTTAGCAGCGTGACTACAAACCATCATAGTGGCAAGGCGACCGAGCGATCCATGAACAGCTAAATTCCGAATCTTCTTCGGCAGAAGCAGAGATGGTTGCTTTATTGGTCCGTTACAAGCTGTAAAAACAGCATTCCAAAGTTCAGAATAATCCATATCTGAAGCAATCTCTTTATAAATACCTGGCCTACCAAGACATACTTGCGAAGCGAGTTCAGAATGTAAGTCGAGACTGTCTCGCACTTGCTGCATTTCAGATTCAGATAAGGCAGTAAATACGATAGTTTCTTGGATTCGAGAAAGTAACGGATCAGATAATGAACCGGGGTCTTCGGTGATAATGAAAAATCGAGTGGAAGCAGGTGGTTCCTCGAATAATTTCAGACATGCAGATGTAGAAGCATCTGATGCAGTCCCCAATTCATCAAGGACTACGGCTCGAAATTCCGAGAAACAAGGAGCATATAGGGAGTCTTTAAAGGCTTCCCTAAGATCATCTGCTGACAACTCGGGTATTACGATATCTGGCTGTAGAGGAGAAAGCGAGAGACTCTCTAATAAATGTGATCGCTTACCTATTGCCGGAGGGCCTGCCAGAAGCATCACCTGAGTCAGTGACCTTGTCGCCGTGAGCTGATTCAGGCGAGAACGAGGGGAGGAGTTTCCGAAGATCGTTATATTCACCGATCTCATGTACGCTTACGGACACATTGAATGCCTTCTGACAAATTAAACAAATAAATTTATTAGCCAATCCAACTTGGACGAGGGGCTTATTACAATGAATACAGAAGAAAATCACAGTATACTAGCACGGACCTTGATTCATTCGTGGAATGAATCATGCACCGTGGAATTGACCACCAGTAGGGACCACCCATTCGAATCCACACGTCTTACATTTAAAACTAGGCGCTTTAGAACCAGGATTTGAAGTAATATATGCTGACTTACTTTTACAGCTCTGGCCTTTAGTCAGCACATCAGTGCCGCGCTTGCATGGCATCAGAACTTCCTTCATTGTCTTAGTGTCGATTTGTGTCATATCGGGATACCTCGCCCAGCAAATTTCAACTTTACCTGGGTGAGAATTCTAGCTTCAATACTAGCTTCTGTATCTGATGAAAAAAGCCTCAGAACAGAATTAGTAGCAATATCTGTTATGATATCAAAATCAGTCCCGAGGAGCACCCATCGATCATGGGTCTTTTTCGGATTATAAATAATAATTACTTCAGGATGCTCAACCGATTGTTGGCGACTCACCAAAAGATGCCCGCGCTTCAACTCAGCAATTAATCGAGGAAAATTCGCGCACGCATAATCAAATGTGACAGGGCGAAGCCTCCTGGCATCGCCTATCCAAGTAAATCTATCGCCTAAGACGCCATCCACTGGCGCTTATCCCAGTGAAGAGTAGTACGAGAAGCAATCATATTGCTAGCTAAAGCCGCTGATGCAGCTTCCCTGGTAGAAGCTGCCTTACCAGCCGGAATAGCATCAATATCAACACCCTGTTCAGAAAGGCGCTTCGCCAAGCGGTCAAAATCTTTCTGCTCTTGTGAAGTCAGAGAACCGGATTCTTTCTTCGCTTTCAGGCGAGAAAGCTTGCGCTCATCAAGGCCTTTCTGATAATCATCTTTGCCTTTGGACTTCTCTCGTTCAAGCTTTCGAACGACAGATGGATCAACATCTGAGAAGAATTGATCTCGCAGACGGGCAAAGTCCTTATTAGACATTTCCGTCTCAATATAATTCCATATTTCGGTAAGCAACTTCTTGCGCAAGTCACCAACGAAACCGGACCAGCGCTTCGCGTTTTTCTCATAAAGCTCCGGATATTTCTCTTTAAGAGCCGAAGCCTGACCCATATTTTCTTTTATATCAGAACTGAAAGAGCCAATCTCATCTTCGAAAATCAAATCGAACAACTTCCGAGTATCAGGAGAAAGAAATTGCTTGATATCCTCAATGTGTTCATCTATGACATCGAGAAAACTCTTGACGGCCGCTTTATCGTCTAAGGCCTTACCGAGACCGGATTCAGGATCAGTGGGTAGCCTTCCCTCACCACCTTCTGGATCTCCACCACCCTCACCGCGGACGCCAAAAGCGTCATCCACAGATTTCTCTTGCTTTTTCTTCTTGGTCTTAGAGATGGATCTA
>DATBQC010000635.1:0-1584 GCA_036561065.1 Methylobacter sp.
GCTAACGCATCGATTTGGGTTTGCTTGACGAATTCAACCGCTTCATCCGGATCGGTCAGCAACCGGCTGTGATCCAGCGGTTCGTTTTTAGTTTCCAATGAACCTAAGCAGCCGATTTCACCTTCAACCGATACGCCGCATGCATGCGCCATCTTGACCACGGTGCGGGTAACGTCCACGTTATAGTCAAAACCGGCAGGCGTTTTCATGTCTTCCAGCAACGAGCCGTCCATCATCACGGAACTGAAACCGGATTGAATGGCTTGTGCGCAAATATCGGGGGTGGGCGCATGATCCCGATGCGTGACGACCGGAATATGCGGATATTGTTCAACCGCGGCCAGAATCAAATGCCGTAAAAACACCTCGCCGGCATAGCGATTTGCGCCGGCCGAGCCTTGCATAATCACCGGGCTGTCGCAGGCATCGGCCGCTTGCATAATGGCCTGAACCTGCTCCATGTTGCTGACGTTGAATGCGGGCACGGCAAAGCCGTGCTCCGCGGCATAATCCAAAACTTGTCGCAATGACACTAAAGCCATGAGTGGCGCTCCTTAATTCGGTTTTATTTTGTAACTATTCAGCACATAGAGAAATGGAACACGGATGCCAAAAGTAGGCGCCTCTAGGCGACACGGATTAAACGGATAATCACTGATTTTAAAAGCGTAATAAATCCGTTTAAATCCGCCCTATCCGTGTTCTATTGGGAATACGCTGAAAGTTACTTTATTTTTAGGTTTTACGCTCACCGCTGAGGTTTGCGTTGAATGGCGGTTACCCTGGAACAATATAAGTATCACCGTATTCCGGCGGGTTAACGATCGGAAATAGGATAAGCATGCGGCTAGCTAAGCAACGATGCCAATAAAGGTTCCAGCTTATGCGCTTGGCGCTGCCGGGTTAACCGGTTGGCGATAATGATGCTTTTTAATTCAGTCAGCGCCAGTGCAAAATCGTCATTGACCACCAGATAATCGAACTCGTCATGGTGGCGGATTTCGGTCACCGCATCGCGCATTCTTCGGGCGATGATCTGTTCGTTATCCTGGCCCCGGTTTCGAAGGCGCTGCAACAGCACTTCGGTCGATGGCGGCAGGATAAAAATGGAAACACTGTCAGGCAGCAGTTTTTTTATTTGCTCCGCGCCCTGCCAGTCTATCTCGAGAATCACATCCAGCCCTTGTTTCAGGTTTTCTTCCACGGTCTGCTGTGCGGTACCGTAAAAATTATCGAAAACCTGGGCATGCTCAAGAAACGCCTCATTTTTCTGCATAGCTTGAAAGTCTGCGACACTAACAAAGTAATAATCCTGGCCGTGTGCTTCGCCTGGGCGCATTTGACGAGTGGTATGGGAGACTGAAACGGTCAGGTCATCCAGATCGGCAACCAGCTGTTTGACCAAGCTGGTTTTACCGGCGCCGGAGGGGGCGGATATGATATACAGTTTGCCGATATTCATAAATCTGTAGGGTGAAGTATTTGAATTAATAGGTTAAGTTTGTATGGGCGTGCGCGATTAAACAGCTTACATGATACAGGATGCTATTGTTTGGACAAAGCAGCATCCTTCAATAACTCAAA
>DATBQC010000636.1:0-3417 GCA_036561065.1 Methylobacter sp.
TGCTTGTTTACCGACTAATACGCTCATTGATTATCTCCAATAAATAGTGAAAAAACAAAAGACTGTTAACTTGTTGTTAGCCACTGAAGCAGTGGATGGTTGGAATTGTACACTAGGTTAGTCGGGAATTGGAGAGCGTTCTAATTTTTAGCTTGCTTTAATTTTAATTTGAGCCATAATTTGTCATTAATAGCTTACAATACTGTCGGGGAATTGCTCTACCTCGGGGCTTTTTAAAAGCTCGTCGCCCTAACTTGGCTGTTAAATTCATTTATTTCGTTTGATGGGGTTCTATCATGGCAAAAGATAAACATATTACCGAGCCCGATGTGTTCGGCTATCAGGTTCGAATCGTAAGACGCGGCAAAGAAAGCAGTCGTTATTTTTCACATAAATTGTGGGGCAACAAAGGCAAGTCTTTGAAAGCCGCCATTACTTGGCGCGACCAGATGCTGACTGTTTTAAAAGGCAGCAAGACACGGTTCCTTAAACCGCCAAAAAACAAAACCACCACCGGTGTCACGGGCGTATCCAGAACTATCAAGTATGACCATCGTAAAGATAAAAGTTATCTTTGCTATACCGTTTTCTGGGTCAGTAATTGCAAATCCAGAAATAAAACCTTTCAGGTTGGCAATGTCGATAAAGTAACGGCAGATGACGAATTGCATGCATTTCGCACAGCCAAGCTGTTCAGAAGCTGCTATGAGCATTCAATTGATAACGACCTTGAATTTTACGACAACAAATTCGCCGGTTGGAAAAAGCTACGCTTGTATGAAGACGAAAACTTGAACGCCGTAGCGCATTAAGCAAAGATTCCGCGTTAGAGCCCTGTGACTGATACATCGGGCTTTTTGTGGTGACACAACTTCCCGCACAGTCTCCAAAATAGCTGGAGCATCCAGCAAAAGGCGCTTATTTGCGCCGCTAAAGCTCGATACGGATACCCAGCTCAATGACACGCTCGACGGGGATTTTGAAAAACTCTATCGCGCTTGACGCATTGTGGAATAAAAACCTGAATAAGGGTCTGCGCCACTTAGACATTGGACTTTTCTTCCGGAAAGAAAGCCGTTCGCTACCGATAAAAAACGATGTCTGTTTGAAATCGATGTGCAATCCTTCCTGAGCACACTGTTCTAAAGCTTGCCGCACATCAGGACTTTGCTGGAAGCCATAATAAAGCTTAACCCGGTAAAAGTTGCCGTCCTTACCAAATGCGCGGATTTTGACGCGGTGCGCCACATCAACGTATGGCTCGTCTTTAGTGACGATGGTCAATACAACGATTTGTTCATGCAGCACATGGTTGTGCTCGAAATTGTGCAAAAACACCTGGGGTACGCCATGCAGGCTTTTTGCCAGATAAATGGCCGAACCTTTAGCGATCACCGCCTGATGGCTGATTATCTTCTCCTCCAAATCTTCAAACAGCATGCGTCTTTCATCCATGTAGTCCGCCAACAAGGCCCTGCCTTTAATCCAGGTGGTCATCATCAAGAACAGCACACTCCCTATAACCAAAGGCAACCAGCCGCCGGTCGGTATTTTTAAACTGTTAGAGGAAAGAAACAAAAAATCCACGGTTAAAAACGTGGTCAAAAAGGTAATACCGGCCGATTTTTTCCATTGCCAAAGTTCCTGAATGACGATAAACACCAAAATAGTATCTACAATCATGGTGCCGGTAACGGCAATGCCGTAAGCCGAAGCGAGCGCCGAGGACGATTGAAAACTCAAGACCACGACAAACACCGAAACCATCAATAACCAATTAATCGCAGGGATATACACCTGCCCCACTTCCTGCCCCGATGTATGTAAGATATTCATGCGCGGACAGTAGCCAAGTTGTATGGCTTGTCTGGTGACCGAGAACGCGCCTGATATGACCGCTTGAGATGCAATAACGGAAGCCAATGTAGCCAAAATTAACAGCGGGTACATCGCCCAAGTCGGCGCCAGCAAATAGAATGGATTTTTCACCGCCTCTGGATGCTCAAGCAGCAACGCGCCTTGTCCAAAATAGTTGAGCAACAAGGCCGGAAAAACAAAGCTGAACCAGGCATAACGGATCGGTTTCAAGCCAAAATGCCCCATGTCGGCATAAAGCGCCTCAGCACCAGTTATTGCCAATACCACCGCCCCCATAATTAAAAAACTATGCCATCCCAATTCCAGCAATAAATGAATCGCATAATAAGGATTAACCGCCGCCAATACACCTGGGGCATGGCTAATGTTAACAACCCCAAGACAGGCCAACGTAACAAACCAAAGACACATGATCGGTGAGAACATTTTTCCAACGGTTCCTGTACCTTTAGCCTGCAAAATAAAAAGCGCGAGGAGCACCGCAAGAGTAATCGGCAATACATAATTCGCTAAGGGTGGCGCAATGATCTGCAAGCCTTCGACTGCGCTTAATACCGAAATTGCCGGGGTGATAATGCCGTCACCGTAAAACAAAGCAGCACCGAGTAAGCCAATGGTAACGATAAAGCGTGCTTTTTTCGGATTATCCTTAGCGCTTTGCAATGCAAACGTCATCAGCGCCATGATGCCGCCTTCACCCTTGTTGTTAACACGCATAATAAAAGTCGCGTATTTAATTGCCACAACCAAGGTTAACGCCCAAAAAACCAGCGATAGCACGCCCAACACATGGAGTTTATCAATCGGCAAATGGCTGCCGAAGATTTCCTTAACCGCGTATAAGGGACTGGTGCCAATATCGCCAAACACAACCCCGATTGCGCTGAGTGCCAAAACGGTGACTTGCTGCTTGGAATGACTCTGTGTGTTTGTCGACATAATAAACTTTAAATCCAGGTAAAAATTAACTGACTGCTGCTCTTAATATGAGCCAGAATAAACAATCAAGAAAGGTGGAATATCTCAAACTGTAAATACCAGACGCCGAGAGAGCCAAAAAAATTAACCAGAACGACGGGCAAAAAGCGCAGATGTACGCCGAAGGTGTAAGTCTTTTGTATGGACATGGCCATGACTCCCGCCGCCGACCCTACCACTGTCAAGCTGCCGCCTATGCCCACCATCATGGCATTAAGCGCCCACTGATTATGATCCAGGGCGGGATTCGACATCAGCGCAGCTGCTTCGACGAGATTGTTATCGATAGTGCTTGATGCCAAACCGATCAGCACATTGGCTACCGTAGGCGAGAACACATCAAATAGACGTGCGATATACTCGAGCCAGCCCACGTGGCTGAGTGTAGCCATGCCGGTGATGATGCCGATGTAATACATCAGCGTTCCCCATTCGACTTTCTGCAACTGCACATTCAGATCGATGTTAATGCCCTTGCTTCTGAGATACGAGATATAGATAACAATAAAACCGAGTCCCGCACCCAAGGCGAATTCAATGTCTACATGCAGCAGGAGATTG
>DATBQC010000637.1:0-4551 GCA_036561065.1 Methylobacter sp.
AAATGAATGCACGCAGTTACGTTGATTAAAGGTGATGGTATTGGCCCATCAATCATGGATGAAGCGGTTAAA
This sequence comes from Methylobacter sp., assembly GCA_036561065.1. Classification (GTDB taxonomy): domain Bacteria; phylum Pseudomonadota; class Gammaproteobacteria; order Methylococcales; family Methylomonadaceae; genus Methylobacter_A. The sequence goes on from DATBQC010000637.1 coordinate 73, forward strand.
GTCATTGACGCATCCGGCGTAAAAATTCAATGGGAGGAAGCGTTTGCAGGTTTGGCGGCCTTTGAACAATTCGGCACGCCCCTGCCTGATGAAACCATGGCCTCAATCGACAAAACCCGCCTGGCATTCAAAGGCCCGTTGACCACAGTAGTCGGCGGCACTGGCTTTAGAAGCATTAACGTTGCGTTGCGGCAAAAATACGACCTGTATGCCAATGTGCGCCCTGCCAAAAACTGGCCTGGCGTGAAAACCCGTTTCGATGATGTCGACATCGTTATCGTCAGGGAAAATACCGAAGGACTCTACGCCGGACTTGAGCACTACCTGACCCCTAAAAAAGACATCGCCGAAAGCCTGGCCGTCGTCACCCGAGCAGGCTCGGAAAGAATTATCGAATATGCCTTCAAATACGCCAGGGACAACAACCGCAAGAAAGTCACCGTTTGCCATAAGGCCAATATTTTAAAATACACGCAAGGCTTGTTTTTGGATGTCGCTAGGGAAATCGCCCCGAAATACCCCGATATTCAGTTTGACGAAAAAATTATCGATGCCGCCTGCATGCACATGGTGATGGACCCGACCCAGTTTGACGTGATCGTCTGTACCAACATGTTCGGCGACATCCTGTCCGATTTGACCGCAGGTCTGGTGGGCGGACTGGGCTTGATTCCCGGCGCGAATATCGGCACTAATGCGGCATTGTTTGAAGCCGTACACGGCAGCGCGCCGGACATCACCGGAAAGAATCTGGCGAATCCTACCGCCGTGATCATGGCCGGAGTCATGATGCTGCATCACCTAGGCGAACACGCTGCGGCAGATAAAATCCAAACAGCCGTTGAAAAAGTGGTTAACGAAGGCAAGTTTGTTACGCCGGATCTCAACCCGCAATCGAAATGTGGCACGATTGAAATGGGTAATGCGATTGTTGAGGCGATGAAGTAGTAGATGACATTATTCCCACGCTCCGGAGACTGTGAAAGTATTATCAAAAAACAGGTAAAAGCATTATTCACCACGAAGGCACGAAGTACACGGAGAAAAATAATTGCTTTTATTCAATGCATTGAAAACTTCCTGCCTTCGTGGTGAGTTTTTTAATTTTGTTCAAAAACGAATACTTTCACAATCTCTCCGGCGTGGGAACGCAGTACGCGGCGCTCCAGCGTCGCAACAATTAAATGCTTTTCGTTGAGATACCTGTAATATTGCATTAAAATGTTACATGTAACTTATTAAAGGTGGATTTATGAAGACCAACGTTGCTACGCGCGTACAAAAACATCGCGCCGGATTACGAGCTTCCGGGCTACGCCCCGTGCAGATTTGGGTGCCGGATACCCGGAGCAGCGACTTTGCAGATGAATGCCGCCGCCAATCACTGGCTCTACGCAACGACCCACAAGAAACCGACACGCTGAATTGGCTGGAGGCTTCGGCTGACACTGAGGGTTGGGAATAACGCATGGAGCAGTTTCCAAGACGCGGCGATCTGGTCACGATTGCCTTGCAAGGCGATTATGGTAAGCCACGCCCCGCATTAATCATCCAGTCCGACCTGTTTTCAGAACATCCATCGGTGACCATCCTTCCGGTAACAAGCGATCTTCGTGGTACGCCATTATTTCGAATTCCGATTAAACCTACCGAAAGTAACGGTCTACGCAAACCATCTGAAGTTATGGTGGACAAAGTACAAACCGTACCCCGCGAAAAAATTGGCGATGTGTTTGGACACATGGTCGAAGAAGACATGTTGGCTATTAATAGGACACTCGCTGTATTCCTAGGTGTTGTCTGATACCGTTTTAAACCTTTTCCCCTGGAATTCCCATGCTAGAACAATACCGTAAACACGTAGCAGAACGCGCCGCCGAAGGCATCGTTCCCAAACCGCTGGATGCCGAACAGGTCGCCGCCTTGGTTGAGCTGGTTAAACAACCGCCCGCAGGGGAAGAAGATTTCACCCTCGACCTGCTGGCTAACCGCGTTCCCGCCGGTGTTGACGAGGCGGCTTATGTTAAAGCGGGATTCCTGGCAGCTGTTGCAAAAGGCGAAGTCAGTTCGCCGATTCTGGATACGGCGCGCGCCACCGAACTACTGGGCACGATGCTGGGCGGTTATAACATCTCGCCGTTAATCGATTTACTGGATAACGAAGCGATGGCCCCGATTGCAGCCAAAGCGCTGTCCCATACCTTGCTGATCTTCGATGCCTTCCACGATGTGCAGGAAAAAGCCGATGCCGGTAATCCATTCGCCAAGCAGGTACTTAACTCTTGGGCGGAAGCGGAATGGTTCACCAGCAAACCGAAAATGCCAGAAAAACTGACGGTGACTGTGTTCAAGGTAACCGGCGAAACCAATACCGACGACTTGTCGCCGGCTCCCGATGCCTGGTCGCGCCCTGACATTCCGTTACATGCCAAAGCGATGCTGAAAATGCCGCGCGAGGGCATCACTAACGCCGAACAGCAAATCGCCGAACTGAACAAAAAAGGCTTTCCGGTCGCTTATGTGGGCGACGTGGTCGGCACCGGCTCTTCACGCAAATCGGCGACCAATTCGGTGTTGTGGTTCATGGGCAATGATATTCCGTACATCCCGAACAAGCGCGAAGGCGGGGTTTGCATCGGCGGCAAGATTGCGCCGATTTTCTTTAACACCATGGAAGATTCAGGCGCCCTGCCCTTTGAATGCGATGTGGCCCAGATGGCGATGGGCGATGTGATTGATATTTATCCGTATGCTGGCGAAGTTAAGCGTCATGACAACGGCGAACTGATCTGCAAATTCGAGCTAAAAACCGACGTGATCCTGGACGAAGTGCGCGCCGGTGGGCGCATTCCGTTGATTATCGGCCGAGGTTTGACCGACCGCGCACGCAAGATGTTGGGCTTGCCCGTATCCACTGTTTTTTGCCGTCCGGTTGCCGCCAAAGACAGCGGCAAGGGTTTTACGCTGGCGCAAAAAATGGTTGGCAAAGCCTGCGGCGTTGCGGGCGTTCGCCCCAATACCTACTGCGAACCGCACATGACCACCGTGGGTTCGCAAGACACCACCGGCCCCATGACCCGCGACGAGTTGAAAGACTTGGCCTGCCTGGGTTTTTCCGCCGACTTGGTGCTGCAATCGTTCTGCCATACGGCGGCGTACCCCAAGCCGATTGATGTGACCATGCAGCACACGCTGCCGGATTTCATTATGAACCGTGGCGGCGTGTCGCTACGTCCCGGCGACGGCATTATCCATTCATGGCTGAACCGTATGTTGTTACCTGATACCGTCGGCACCGGCGGCGATTCGCACACCCGCTTCCCTATCGGCATTTCATTCCCAGCCGGTTCCGGGCTGGTCGCGTTTGCCGCAGCAACCGGCGTGATGCCGCTGGATATGCCGGAATCGGTGCTGATCCGGTTTAAAGGCGAAATGCAGCCGGGCATTACTTTGCGCGATCTGGTCAATGCGATTCCTTATGTGGCGATACAGCGCGGTTTGCTGACCGTTGAAAAAAAGGGCAAGAAGAACGTGTTTTCAGGCCGCATCCTGGAAATCGAAGGCCTGCCGGATTTAAAAGTGGAACAGGCTTTTGAATTGTCCGATGCTTCGGCGGAACGTTCTGCTGGCGGCTGCACAGTGCGTTTGAACGAAGCGCCGATCCGCGAGTACTTAAACTCCAACATCACCCTGTTGAAATGGATGATTGCCGAGGGTTACGGCGATGTACGCACGATAGAACGCCGGATTAAAGCCATGGAAGAATGGCTGGCCAACCCGGTATTGCTGGAGCCGGACGCCGATGCCGAATACTTTGAAATCATCGAAATCGACATGAGCGAAATCAAGGAACCGTTGCTGGCCTGCCCCAACGACCCTGATGACGTAAAAACCCTGTCCGCTGTAGCCGGGACTAAAATAGACGAAGTGTTTTTGGGTTCGTGCATGACCAATATCGGCCATTTCCGCGCCGCCGGTAAATTGCTGGAAAAACACCAAGGCAAATTGCCGACCCAGCTGTGGGTTGCGCCGCCGACCAAAATGGATCAAACCCAATTGACCGAAGAAGGCTATTCCACCACCTTCGACAAAGCCGGTGCGCGCACCGAAATGCCGGGCTGTTCATTATGCATGGGCAATCAGGCGCGGGTCGCTGAAAACGCCACAGTGGTGTCCACCTCGACACGCAACTTCCCCAACCGTCTGGGCGATGGTGCAAATGTGTATCTGTCATCGGCTGAACTGGCGGCGGTGTGTTCGATTTTGGGCAAGATTCCGACTTTTGACGAGTATATGCATTATGCGTGTCAGATTAACGAAACAGCTGAGGATACCTATCGTTATTTGAACTTTGACCGGATGGATAGTTATCAGAAAAAGGCTAGCAGTATAGCCTAGGCTAAACTGCTGGGTTCTTAGCGTAAATCTCTGAGGTATCGCACAATTCGTATTATCGTCATCCCGGCAGGGAATGCCGGG
>DATBQC010000638.1:0-1971 GCA_036561065.1 Methylobacter sp.
AGGCGGGTTCATTTGCCACATAGACAATTGGAGACCCCTTAGATGCTTGCGCAAAGACCGGCGGTGTTTCCCCGGTAACCGCAAAATCAAGGCCGCCCGCATTCAGCGCCTCAAGCATGGGCAGTCCCGCCGGGAATTCAGACCACTTCACCACTACACCGTGTTCTTTAAGACGTTTTTCTAATTCGCCGGTAGATTTGAGAACAATCAAGGGGCCATATTTTTGATAGCCCAGATTTACTTCCTTTGGCCAAGCCACACCGGCGGCATAGGAAGCGGGGGATGTTGCCAATGAAATGATGGCAATTAATGTCAATAGCCCACTGAAAAGCTGTGGCTTTGTGAGATGGCTTTTTTTACTCATGGAATTCTCCTAGTTACAGTGTTCCCTCAATCAAAGCAATTGCATCGAATTTTAAGAGGGTAACCTTTACATGCAGCAGAACAGCGCTGCCCCGTTATTACGTCTATTTCTGAATTTACTGCCCGAAAATTAGAGGCTTAATATTCTTCTTCGGTTACTATCAATCCGACCTCTTCCTCTAACGCGCTAAGTTGTTCTGCCAATCGCAATTCGGTTTCTTGGTCTAGCAGCAATTGACCATGATTATCCCTTTGAACCTGATCGTCCGAGACATATAAACCGCCGAGCACATGTGTGGCACCTAAGGCATACAGTACCGGTTTCAGTGCATAATCAATCGCAAGCAAATGTTTCTGAGACCCGCCAGTCGCAATCGGAAGCACGACTTTTCCAGCTAAGGATTTTTGTGGCAGCAAATCTAAAAAAGCTTTTAAAGCGCCGCTATAAGAAGCCTTATAAATAGGCGTCGCAATAATGACCGCCGACGCACGGTCAATGTGCTCCGTTACCTGTTTAAGACTTTGACTATCCTGTTCTGCGCCGTAAATCAGTTCCTGAGGAGAAAAATCCCGGACTGTGAGGAGTTTTGTCGTGAAGCCAGTTTCCTCTAAATGATCAAGAATTTTGCGTACAAGCTCCGTGGATTTTGACTTGTCCGAGGGACTACCTGCTATAGCAACTATATGAGTCATGTAATATCCTGAATATTGTTAATGTTGATAGTTACAACCAGTACTGAGCGCCGGCATAAAGTTGAGTATCGTTAATATCGAAGTCATGTTGCACCCGGACATTAGACTCAACCTGTCCGAACCGTTTCACATAACCAATAATGCCGCTAACGCCATCTTTGTTTGCAGGTCCAGAAGTACTCTTATATGGCAAACCGCCATTCGGATGGGTAATGCCTGCGCCTACGAACACCGCACTTAACAGATTATCAACTCCCAATACTTGACCGGGAAAGACGTTGAATTCAAATGTTTCTGTGCGGGGCGAACCGGTAGATACACTGGTATTGATATAACGGAAGTTCGCCAACCCACCCAGTTCCCACGCTTGTAAACGTCGGTTAAATGAAGGATCGGTAGCTGTGGTTAAGAAAGCTTGTGGATTAGCGAATTGCATTCCGGTTGGCCCCATTGCACGACCCAGTCTTGCTTCATGACTTAAAAAACCTTTGCTATATCCCAAGCTTCCGCTAATCATTGCGGTTCTGTCGCTACCTATTTTGCCAATACTGTTATCAATATATAAGCCCTCAATAGCTGGGCGTAATTTTTCGGTTATCTGAGGCCCGATATAACCAAATGAACTACGCCATTGCTCACCGTCATTTCCATAGGTAGCCATCAATTCTTTGTTATATACAGCGACATAACCACCGCCATAATCTTTTCCCGCAAAACGCTGCCATTGGGTAGATGCAATATATTTAATGTCTTTCCAATTATTTTGATAGGAAACCTTGGCAAATTTAACATCTTGAGTGCTTTGGCTTCGATCAACAAAACCACCGCCAACCCCCAAACCATTTGGCAAACGATATTCGCCCTGTACTTCAGTCGATTTACGATCCCCTTGCAGAACCTCTTGCGCTCCCAGAA
>DATBQC010000639.1:0-1845 GCA_036561065.1 Methylobacter sp.
ATCTGCGTGTTTCAAATACGCAGCAATGCCATATAACATGCTAAAGAATTCTTTTGTTTTCCCTGGCCTTATGAGCTTTTGCAATTCATCATCGATGACCGTACCATTGTGCTTGCATATGTCTCGACAGATGCGCAACGAACTCATTAGCAACAAATGAGTCGCAAACGGATCACCATCATTGAAATGAAGTTTTATTGCCTGCACTAGCAGCCGCTCCGCGGCATCTTGTTTGGTGAGTTTTGCATTTACCACGGAATTCGTTTTCCTTGGTTTTGAAGGTGACGGCAATGAGCGCCGCCACCATTCACAATCAAACTTTATGCGGCTTCAACATATGTGTCACAAGTTGCATCACGGTATTTTCTTTGCGCTGTGGTTAGCGCCAAACGGTAAGCCGAATTGTTGTCTTCGATTGCGTCTTGAAATTGCCGATGCAGCAACTCGTTTTGATTATACCAACGGGCTTGTGCCTCATGGCAGGCATCATCGAATTCACGTCTTGCGTTGGCTTCAATCGTCGCCAGTTCATTTGTTTCATCTGCTACAACCATTTCATGTTTCGTCATTCGTCTTTTCCCTTTGTGTTGATGGCACGCATTGGTGCCGTGATTGTCATGTTGGTTCACTCATTTGCTTGATAAGCAAATTAAGCAGTTGAACATCTTTCCAGATCATATGTTCGAGCCCAATCAGGTTTTCGAGTTGGGTTCGTGTCACTGTGGATGCATTGGCTCTAAGGGTAAGCTCGTTCACCAATGTTTTGGCGGGGGTGAGCAACTCAGCCAGCATTCCAACAAGCATCTCCAAGCGCGCTTCTGGCGGAACGCCGCTAAAATTTGGCGGCACGGTTTCACATTGAAGATCATCGGATTGGAGATCGTCAGGCTCCAGACCAATTGACGCCAACTTGGCGGCTTCAGCGGGCGATATTTCTCTTATCGTTGTCATGTCACTCACCTTACCCAAAGCGAAGAATCAGCGGCATATTCTTCGCCGCCGCCCTGGCGTATCGCGCCCTTGCTTCCGGGTTTTGCTCTACCCAATAGGCAAACGTGTTGGGCAACTGCCGCCGCGCGTCCTGCATGGTTTCTTCGGAAAAGCTGACCAATTCAGCATCGGGGCTATGCTCGATAATCTCAGCACTGATATCCACGAGGGCGAGCCAGCGCCGACGATATAAAGAGCGGGTGTCGCTGATATCGTCGTCATACCAGCGGGACGGCTTGTTGCCTTCCCTGATCGCCAGTTGCAGGCGCTTCAACCGCGCCGGATCAGATTTGGAGGTTGCGGTCATGATGGTGCGCTTCTGGCTCATGCGTGCTGCGCCTTCCGCTTGGCGTTGGCCGTGGCCTTGCCTTTTTCCAGGCGTGCCACCGGCCTCACCGACTCCAATTTGGATGCCTGTTCGCGCTGCTTGATCCAGAGCGCATCGGCCTCAAAGGAAACATGGCGGCGACTGCCAACTGTGAAGGTTTCGGGGCCTTCGCCCTTGGCCAAAAGGGCGTAGCCCGCCGTTTTCGAGAGGTCATGGCCACGGCACCAGTCGTCGAAGGTATAGCTCAGTTTTGGGTCACTCATTGAAATACCAACTCTTTACCTTGTACTGTATCTAGTACAAGAGAGTGGTGACGTTGCTTCCCGGCGTCAAGCAAAAAACGCACTAGCGAAGCAAAAAAAACGTTAATCGCCGGGAAGTTTTTTAAAACACCAATGAAATCAACAGAAGCATGAAATTTGGAAGGTGAGTTTGTTGCGCTATGCAACGTTCCGGCTCATGGTTATTCTGTTTGTATTATCCTTTTTTCATTTTGTGGTTCATTTTGTGGTTCATTCTTGTGGTTT
>DATBQC010000640.1:0-1688 GCA_036561065.1 Methylobacter sp.
ATAGCGGTCGTACGCGACCAGCCATCAGAAACAAGCCGGCATGCCAGATTCCGGCGCCAACCACATTATTCGCCAGCATACCGGTTTTTCGACCTGAAGCACATCATGATCATTTTGTGCGCCGTAACAAAAAATTGTGCCGCAGGAACGGCTTTGAATCGCCATTGCTTTCCGGCAATTGTGCGAAACGACCCAAACCCGACGTAGCCGTTTCCCGAAACCCGCCGTTCAACGCCGAGATGACTGTCAAGCGCGCGTGACAGTCACGGCACTCCTCAAAAAATCCATTTTACCTGACCAGCCGGACGCGGGAGAGGTGGTTGCGCAACATCCGTGCAACGGCGAATCGATGTCGGCTGCGCGTCGTTGCAATTTGCTAGAATCCGAGGAGCAACTATTCACGGCAACCTGGAGGCACACATGTTCAACTCGTTTCAAAGGCTGTCGACTGGTTGGTCATGACCGGGCCCGCCGCAATTGCGGCGCTTGTCGTCTGCGCCCAATTTGCATCGCTGATTATCGTCATCCGGAGATTTGCGGCGAGCGAGCGAAGCTGGCGAATGGCGGCGCTTTGCTCATTCGCACTTGCCGCAGCAATGTCGATATTGTTCGTTACAGAGGAGCTTGCCGAAAGCCTGCTGGACGCACTTGATCACAGCGGCGTACTGGTTTTTGATTACGTGCGCTATGAAATCAAGATGTTACAGTTCGCGCTTGCGGTTGTCGGCAACGTGTTTGCCATGCTCGGTTTTTGTCTTGGGGCGAGTTTCAGACGCAAGAGACGAACTCCGTTGAAGAGGCTGTTGCCGATCGCCGGTATGCTGATTGCGCTTGCCGCATGCGGTCTAATCCTGTTCGCGATTCCGGCCTTTTCTGAGGTGTTTCGATCATTTGGTGACGATCTTCCCTGGCAAACGCGGTCCGTGCTCACTTTCTACAAATTGGTTGCTGTATTCCCGTTGCTGGTCTGCTGGACATGGTCAAGATGGAATGGCGAGGCGGCTGCGCTGCTGGGGATCGTAGGCAGCGCGGCGTTACTTGCCTATTCAATCTGGGCTTGCTATTCGCCGATATTCGTTTGACAAATCGACTTCATATTCGCCGGGTGCCCGACTGGCTGGCCTTTGGCCGGATCTAGACAGTCGAAAAAATTTCAATTTCGAACAACGTGTCAAACATTTGATGCGAATTTCTGCACGAGTGCTATCGTAATTACCCCGGGCACCAAAGCAATTCCCAAATATAGCCAAACTGAAGGATCGAATGCGTTGAACGCAGAAACGACGGCTAGTGCACAAAATACAGAAAACACCACGCGTGCCACCCTTTTTTTGTGGGTGGGTGCAGCTAGAGTTGCAGCAAGAATCCCCAACACTGCACCTGTAGCAAAAGTTATCGAGTGGATCGCATTGTCAACGTAAGTGGGCCACGGTTCAGCACACTCGCTCCAAGCCATGTATTCCGGAGGACACCATTGTATTGCGGGTGCGTAAAACAGAGTCCAAAATAATACAGAACCACACCAGGCAAGCAAAATTGCCGCTGGAACAAAAAACCATCGAACGAACATTTTCGCGACGTTCAAAGTGGACTCCTGCGTCAACCGAAAACTTGCAAAATGGTATCGAATTGCCGCATCGCTCGTATGTCTCAAAGTGGCCGAACTCTGCTAGTCGAAATTTACCGCA
>DATBQC010000641.1:0-1793 GCA_036561065.1 Methylobacter sp.
TAGCAATTGGCTCCGATGTTTACCCGGATACGGTTGTTACCAATTGGATTCGGATGGCCGAGGAATACCTGTCGGTGGCGTTGCGCGTCAAGCATATGGTTCAGATTGACACTTCGCCCATAGCCAATGGTCGAGTTCCGCTCCCGTTGGATTGGCAGGAAGTGCGGCTGGTCCGCCGCCTCGATACTGGCGGCGTTTGTCGCTACCAGACCCCGGATGCTTTTTTCAATTTCGAGTTCCCACAAAGCCCGTCCTCCACAACGCAGCCGCCTTGGTATCAACATAGCCGGTATTGCATCCTTGGTAATTATATCATGTTTGGTGATATTGGGTCAGACGGACTTAATATCGAAATGACGTATTACCAGAACATCCCGGCGCTGGTTGATGACACTAACAACTGGATCAATTTCTACCACCCCACTGTTTATACTCTCAAGATACTCCACGTGGCTTCGATGTACGCCATTGAGGACGCGCGAAGTCAATTGTGGGATCAAGAAGTGGTACGGATGGTCAACGGAATGAACGCTCAACATCAAATCGACAAGGCTAGCGGTTCGGTGTTGGCTCCGGTAAGGAAGAAGACATTTGGGTAGGAAATACGGCAAATTAGCTTACGGCAGGTTCACTTACGATTTGTGGCCGTCGTGGAAGCCTATACCGCCGTTTCCCGAGCCGCCCTCTCCCGGCGACATTTGGGTTCCAATTCCCGCCACGCCAGTTATGCCGCCTCCGCCCGACATTTGGGCGTCGACTACTGTTCCGCTTCTCTCTGACATTTGGGTTCCGATACCACCCCCAGGTACACCTTGGGGACAATCCGTGTTCCAACAGTCTGAAATTTGGATACCGGTGACAAGCTGATGGATGCAATAACCCCAAATCTTGGTTTAATCAAGCCGGAAGTGGGAGCTTCTGACGACACTTGGGGAGAAAAGACTAATCTAAATTGGGATACTCTCGATAGCGCCATTTCCAACCCCACCAATATTCCGCTCCCGGCGACTCATACTCCTATAGTTGAAAGCGGATCGGGCGACGTTGGTACCTCGTTGCTTTATGCTCGCGAAGATCACGTCCATCCGCTTGGGCCGGGGGGCGCTCCGGGGGGCGCAAGTGTTACAATTTCAGACACTCCTCCTGCTTCGCCAACCGCAGGCAATCTGTGGTGGGAGAGTGACACCGGCAATCTTTATATTTATTACAATGACGGCAATTCTAGTCAGTGGGTTTTGGCTGTTCCTGCTGTAAGTGCGTCGGCGCTCAATGCTGTGACGTACACGCCACAAACGCTGACGGCTCCTCAGCAGGCGCAAGCGCGAAGCAATCTTGCTATCAATCAAGCTGTAGCACTTGCGGCTGCCCAAGACCTTAATTTGGTAATTACGGCGGGAACTTATTATACAATAGATACAAATTCGACGAATGCTCCTCTTGCGGCGGCTAATTGGTTTTTGATGGTCGAACAAGGACCTAATCCGACGTTGGTCAAACAAACTGCTACGTCGCGTGGCGGTATCGTGTATGTTCGAGTACTCAATGGTACTTGGACAACGTGGCAGATATTGATTGATAGCAATCCTGCTACGGGGGCGTTTATAACTAGCGAGGTTGCACCTTACAGCACGGTGCCGACGCAACGCGCGCAAGCGCGGAAAAATATTTATGCTGCGCCGTTCGATGCGATGGCGTACAGCGGGTTGCAGGTCAACGGTGGGTTCGATGTAAATCAGGAAAAGGGAACTACTACGTCGGTATCTGGGGGCGCGCAGTCGTTTTTGTCCGATGTG
>DATBQC010000642.1:0-2877 GCA_036561065.1 Methylobacter sp.
CGATCAGAATTACGTCAAATTGGGTTTGCAATTGTTGCAGACAGTTTTTTAAACCTCGACTGATCAATTCGACCGGATTGGGCGGCACCGTGCCCGCAGGCAAGATCGATAAGTCCCGGAAGGCCGGAATTCGTGTAACAGCCGTTAGATCGGAGCGTCCTGCCAATACATCCGACAAGCCATAGCCGCCTTGTAGTTTGAATAACGCCTGTTGTCGCGAATGTCGTAGATCAGCATCGATTAACAGGGTGCGTTCACCAAGCTGGGAAAAAACAATCGCCAGATTAGCCGCCATATAGCTGCGCCCTTCTCCGCGACTGGGACTGACCACCGCCAAGGTTTTATGAACATCGATAAACCAACGCAGCATCAATTGTCCGCGCACGGCTCGAAGCGCTTCCACTTGCGCGCTAAAGGGCTGGTACGCAGCAACCAATTCCCGGCTGAAGTGCTCTTCGCTTGCCGTCAGGAATGGAAAATCAAATTGATGCGACAAGGCTTTTTGTATGTCGCCATCGTTGATCAGTCCTAGCGCCTTCGCTGCATCGCCGAACTGCATGCCTTTCTGCTTTTGCAAAATGATAATGCGTTCGGCATCGCTAGCATTGATTTTCCCCGCATCCAGTAACAAAGCCCCCATCGAAGTCCCTATGGAAGCAGTGTTTTCTGTTTTGGTTAATTCGTTGATCATTTTATTATTAAAAATAATTTTCGCTGTTTGCATTTATGCGGTACCTCGCTCGTTAGATCTGTCACGGAGATTTTCAAGACTAAGCTGCCAAGGTAATTGCTTTTGCTTGGATGCGGAGACGACGGCGAAAACAGGAACGCCCAATACCTCCGAAATATCAAAAGCGGAACGCACTCGACGATCCATCAATTCGGCCAATAATGCCGAACCTACCCCTAACATTCCACCCAGAAAAAACGACAGAATCATGTTTAACAACACTTTGGGCTTGGCTGGTTTTTGCGGGGGAATGGCGTAATTGAGGACAGCGATATTGGTCTGGCTTATTTCGCTTTCCATACGACTTTGCACCGCTCGCTGCATGGCGGCATCATAGACCCGCTGTGCGTTTTCCACCTCACGATTAAACACCACTATTTCATCACGCTGTTTTTTCAGCTCCAACACCTTGGCTTTTTGTTCAGCTAGGGCATTAGCCACCATCTTGTCACGTTGGATGGAAGAGGCAACCCCACCGGCGATACTGCTTAACACCATGTTGACTTCGGAGTGCATTTTCTGTTGTAGGTTGTTCACTTCAGCTTTTGCTTGTTTGTATTGCGGATGATTTATATCAACCCGCTTGGACAATTCGGCAAAACTCGCTTCTGCTTTTGCCAATTCCGTCTTCAGCGATTGAATCAGCGGATTGCTCAACACTTCCTGTAACGACTCAAGTGAGCTGCCTTGCTTGGCGGTACTCGTCAACAAATCTTTTCTGGATTGCAATTCACTGGTGTGCGCCTGACCATCGACCAACTGCTTTGATAGTTCAGCTAAACGGGCATTTTCCAGATCAAGACGGCCATCGATCTCGACAATGCCGTGTTCTTGTTGATAGGTAGACAGCACCGATTGCGCATGCTCCAAACGCTCTCTCAAGGTAGCCATTTGCGAATCGAACCAGTCTGCACTCATCTTAGCCGGTTGAACCTGCAACTCGGTGCTGGTTTGGATGTAGACATCCGCAAAGGCGTTGGCGATAATCGCGGCAAGTTGTGGATCGTTAGAAGTAAAATCAACCTGCATCACGCTGCTCTCTCGTGAAGGCCTGATTTCCAGTTTTTTCAGCACCAAATCCGCAACCCAGTCCCTAATATCGCCAGAGCCCCCTGATTTTGCAAAGCCTTCCTTCATTTTCTGGTTTTCGTGGAGATTAAGTTTTTCCACCACTTTGCGTGCTACCTTATGGCTGGAAATCACATCAACCTGTGTCGCAATATACCCAGGCAGCAACTGCACCGGCAAGGTCAGGCCCGTCACCCGATCGATACTGCGTTGATCAACCACTAGTGAAGTTGTGGCGAGGTATTGTTTGGGCAACAACAGACTCACTAACAGGGTCGTCACTACCGTTATCATCAATGCCCACAGGACAACCGATTTACGCGACCAGAGAATATTAATAAATTGTTGGAAATTCATACTATTCCTTTGTTTTATTGACTCAATCCGAGTTAATTTATATGGGTGATAAAAAACGTATCGTGATTTACTTTAAAACCAACGCTCACCAACATAAATCACATCATCTTTTAATACGGCATCACCCAACTCCACATCAACTTCCTCTAGGTCGCCGCTTCCATTCTTACGCTTAACGACTATGCCGTTTTCAGTTCCCCGCAACGTCAGACCGCCACCGATCGGCAAGGCCTTCACTACCGAAATATTCGGTTCAAGGGGATAACCGCCAGGATGCTGAACTTCACCATAAATATAAAACATGGATGCCTTGGGTACATACACCACATCGCCTTGGCGCATCTTAAAGGGTGCGATGTTTTGATCATTTTCCAGATAAGCTCTCAAATCCAGCTCCTGCTTTTTCTGCTTGCCGTCCACAGTACGGGTAACCACTGCCTTAGTGGCGCCCAATTCATCAATGCCTTCGGCCATAGCAATCAAATCGACTATTGAACTATCCGAATCCAGAGGATAGCGCCCCGGTTTATTGACATAACCCAACACAGAGACTTGTTGACTGACGCGATCCACCACCGTGACACTAACCTGAGCCTCCTGAATAAAGCCGCCGCTAATTAGACGCACGGCAATGGCTTCCTCCAACTCCATAGTAGATTTTCCACTCGCCGTGACTTCACCGATTAACGGAAAGCTAATCCGCCCATCGCCTGAAACGCGGG
>DATBQC010000643.1:0-3447 GCA_036561065.1 Methylobacter sp.
AACTGCCACGAGAACCACTGCCGAATCCACCGATTCCAATGTTGCCACCACCTCCACGCGACCCACTGTATCCGCCGGTTGAACCGCCCATCATATTTCCTACATACCCATCCTGCTGGTTACCTCCGTAAATGTTGTTCACGCTTCGTGCCCCACCTTGTAAATTTGTTTCTTGACTCGATTTTGATTTAGGATTGAGCGACATACCGCGGATCATGATGAAATCCACTTTTCGGCCAGCATCGATCTCGATGATCGGGAATATGTTTTTGGCCATTTCCAGATAGTAATCGGCAATTTGTTCAGCAGCGCCTTTGACTCCGCCCATTAAAGCTTGACCAGCAAGCATCTCCGGAGACGGGTACTGAAATGCTTGCGGCGTGCCAGGGGTCGCGTTTGTTTGATATGCATGCACTTTCTGTGGCGCAAAAGCTTGAGTAATACCCGAAACAAATCCGGATAAGAGCGCGTTGCCTATAATTTGGCCGTTTTTGCTAACAAGACGACCGCGTATTCCGGCTTTTCCATCTTCACCGACCGAATACGCATCCATTGACGTTTCAATGATTGCACCGTCTTTCTTAACACATGAAATGCGCTCTGCTCTCATGTACGCACGCTCTGCACTGAGATCACCGTAGCCACTGGCTATCAAGAAGCACTCGCGTATATCCATCCGGTAGCGATTAGGCAAAATAGCCTCGTGTTTTACACGCAGTAGTGCCGGAAACGGATCTTGTTTTGATTGATTTGAGGTTGGCGCATCCAGGCCGGTTACCAGGGTTCCGCTGAGAATGCTGCCGGCCGGCAAAAACATGTCTGGTACACCGTTTTTACTGGATGCCTTTTTGATGTTAACGAACTCGGTTATTTTTTTGTCGCCGGTTTTTTTTGTGCCGTCTGTGTTTCCTCCGCTTTTATCATTTTTTTTGCCATCTTCGCCGGAACCTGTTACCACGCGTATCTTTGGTCCCGTTTCCGCCGGCACCACATCGTTCTGGGCGATCGTAGGGGTTTGTTGTCCCAGCAATTCAGGTTGCAAATTATCTTTCTTCCCTTTGCCATTGCTCTTACTAGTTGATTTGTCATCTACCGGTATTTCTGGCAATGGCACCTGGTTTTTTAGTGTTTCCTGAGCCTCTTCGAGTCTTTGATACAGTTCGGTTGTTTGCTTTGCGAGCTTTTCAGTTCGTTTGTTCAGTTCCTCGGACTGCGTCTTTATCATCTGAGAGGCTTCCTGGATTTTTTGATCCTGTCTCTGGAAAGTCATTTTTATGTCGGTAAAATCTTCTGTCAGTTTTTTGATTTTCCCGGCCATCGCATCAATCGAAACGTCTCTCGGGCTTTTACCGTTGAACAGGGTGTACTCAACCTTCCTGGGCTTTTGAATAAAACTCTTTGAGCCATCATCGGATGTGGCCGTTATCAGTATCGCGGCCACAACAAACAACATTGCGCCACCACCAAAGAGCGTTAACTGTTTGCGCTTTGATGGGTCAAGCGTTTCATACCATAAAATCAGTTTTTCTCTGGGTGTTTTCTTTTCGAGTTGAATCGTCACAACGGAGCTCCAGGTTGTTTACAGCAAAGCGGGTCTAATTTCTTCGCCACTTTTGCCTTCAGGCAAGCGCATCAGAATGTACACTTCGGTTTTTTCACCGGGTTCTAAACGAACCTTTGGCCAGGCTGCAACTGCCATGGTGTTTTCACCCGCACAGAATGCCTCTTCGAAAATAGCTGTGGATGTTCCATTGTTTTGAGCGATGACCACTACGATTCTGGAATCGTGACCAGAAAGCAGTTGTCCTGGCCAGAATGTTAGATTGGCCTCGTGGCAAATTGTGATAGAACGAAGTTCGTCAGTTACTTCTTCCAGCGTGAACCCCTGGGGTATTTGTTGCCTTCCAAGGTTTTGCATAATGACTTTTACTTCCATAATGTAAGGCGTGTCTTGGCGAAACACCTTGTCGTTATTCGATGAACCTACATCATTTTGCGTTGCTTTGGCTGGGTCTGCCTCGATTCTGATTTCTACGGGAGTAATCAACTCTTGAGGTGCAAGCTGAAGAGATGCCGCATTCCCTGTTTCCGCGTCGGAAATAAACATACTGACTGGCGTTTCAGAATCTGTTGCTATATACACAGCGGATCCGTCGATTTTTGTTTCGACGTTATCTACTGTTAAAACCTTGGGTTCTGCGTAAGGTGTAACAATGCGGTTCAACTTGCCTTTTGCGATGACAACGCTTTCCGTCCTGCCTGGTTTCGGCTTGATGGTAATACCGGATTGCAAGCCAAGGTCAATTTCCTTGTCTTTGTCTTTGTCTTTGTTTTTGTTTTTCTCTTTTGATTCGATCTTTGTGACTTCTGGCGCCTTATCCAAAACCTTTGGCCTTTTTCTTGCCTTTGATTTTGGTGCTGGCTCTTGAGTTTGCGTCGCTTCCGGCGCTGGCTGCTGGTTCTGATCGGGCTCTTGTTGATCAGATGCCTGTTGCTCAACTTGTCTATTTGGTGTTTGATGCCCGATAATTTCTTCCGGATTGATTGGCGCCTGTCCTGGCCCGCCAACCCCAAAATCACCCGTTCCATTCTCTTGGTAAGGAGTCAAAGAAGTACCATCCATCGCTTGAAATGGTAAGTCTGGCGGTAGATCGTTGGCCAAAGCCGATGATACCCATGCCATTGATATCAGCATTGTTTTTAATCGCATGCACTACTCCTATTTTTTGATCAATTTTTGACGTTCTTCTTCAGCCTTTTGCTTCGCTTCTTCTTTTTGAATGACACTTAGCAGTTTTGGCATGCCTTCATAAGAGGCCATTTGAGTGATGATCGGCGAGTATTGCTTGACGTCGATCTTGAATTCAAAGGTCTGTTCGGTGGGCGATGATTTTCCACCGGCACCGGTCATGCGATTACGGCCCGTCACAAACACTTTGTCGGTTTCCGGCTCGTATGTCACACGAACAAGTTCAAAGCTTGAAGCCACTTTCTCCTGTTTGAGCGTGTCAAGCTCTTGAGCGATCTGCCCGGTAACTAATGACCTGATTTCACCGGTTACCATGCCGGAGAACGCTTCCAAAACGAAGTCGGCGTTTTCCGGTGTGACGTTGCCGATGAGTGTCGCCGTATACATCGCCCAGGCTTTTTTGTAACCCTCAGATGCTTTGTTTTTGGATATCTCAGATTTTTCTGACAGACCGGGCGGAATTAAAATTACAGAAGCATCTTTTTTCAGCCATCCAATCAGCGTTAGTAAATTCAGCGTCATCAGAAAAATACAAACAAATTTCAGGAATCGATTTGATGCCTGTAGGCTCAGCCAGGTTGAGGCAAAGTTTTTGTAGTCCATGTGAAGTCCTAAAAGAATCTGCGAATAAATGAAAGAGGTCTTGATGTTGGCACCGTTTCTGACGAGCTTAGACCGGCATACCAGTACATAGCATG